>JAFGIU010000060.1 GCA_016929445.1 Candidatus Omnitrophota bacterium | reverse complement strand
TGATTGCGCGGAATCCAGATCAATGCCGTGATAGAGAATATGGTAACGGAGCGCAGGATAATATTGCTCCAATTCATAGGCCTCAACCATGCCTTTGGAGATAAAGAGCCAGCGTGTGACCCACGGGATCAGAAAGCGTTGAATCCGGCTGACCGGTTCCAGGCCTTGGATGTAGACTGCGCAGGGAGTGCGCGTCCATTTGCAGGCGATAATGCCCGGGATTTCCATGGGGATGCCGTTGTTGAGATGGACCAGGTGAATACTTTCTTCGCGGATAAATTTTGCCAGAGTGCGCGCATAGGGCAGGGCCCAGTACAGAAAACCAAAACCGGGGATTTTGCACAGCAGCGGGTGCTTGTTCGGGTCCGGCGGAGGAATAATTTCCACCCGGATTCCCTGCTTGGCAATGCGGTCCAGATTATCGCCCTTGCGGTAGCCCACCACAATGGGTTCAAAGCGGCGCGGATCCAGCCGTTCCAAAAAGGCGGCCAGCCCGGCAGAAGAGCCTCCGAAGCCCGTGCCTGTTTCCACGCACAGGAGGCGCGTTAAGGGGCGCTGGAATTCGGGAGAGCGTTTTGACGTGAGCTGTGCGAAAAAGGCCTGGTACCGGAACAGATGAGGCTTGATTGCGGCCAGCATCTTTTGGAGCTTTGAGGGACCCGGGGCGAACTGGATTCCCACGCCGGGCAAAGCAGCCACGGCCTTGCGCGCATAGCTGTGGGCGGTGCTCCAGTCCCCTGTTGCGCGCGCGTCCCGCGCCAGCAGATAACAGGAGCGCGCAAAGCGGCGCCGGAGTTCGGTGGTGTGCGCTTCAAAGGCCGGGTCGTGCAGGCATTTTTCAAAGACCTTGGCCAGTTGCCACTGGCTTTTCATCGGATTGGAAGAGAGCCCGTCCGCAGCCACGGTATAGCGCGCCAGGATTTGGGGCAAGCATCCGAAAGGCGCTCTTATGGCCATGCGCAGCCAGAGGTCATAGTCTTCGTTGTTGGTCAGATGGCGATCAAAGAGTCCGGCTGTTGTGAGTGCTTCTGCGCGCGCCACGACCGTGAGTGTGGGGATGAAGTTGTGGTGCAGCAGATTCTCCAAAGTGGGGTCTAAGGGCTCTTGCGGCCGCTGCCCCGCTTGCAGTCCGCTTGGGTCAAACGCGTCCGCATAGGCGTAACAGAAGGCCCAATCCGGATGAGTGTCCAAGGCCTGCAGTTGGGCGCTGAGCTTGTTGGGATACCAACGGTCGTCGCTGTCCAAAAACGCGATGTACTGGCCTTGGGCTTTGCGGATGCCGAGATTGCGCGCGGCAGAGACTCCGGCATTGCTTTGATAAAGATAGCGGATGCGCGGGTCCTGCAAGCCGGCGATTTGTTCGCGGGTGGAATCCGTGGAACCGTCGTCAATGACCAGAACCTCCAAATCGCGGAAATCCTGATCCAATGCGCTTTGCACGGCTCCGGTCACCTCCGCCGCGCGGTTATAGGTGGGAATAACCACACTAAGGCGCGGCATCGAATGCCTCCTTGTCCGCAAAGTCGGCGAATGCAGTTTGGGCAGGAAGACCTTCAAACAAACAATTGTAGATCGCGGCCATCTTGGTGCTGTTTATTCTGACCGCAAAGCGTTCTGCCGCGCTTTTCTTCCCTGCCTCGCCCATCTTCCGGATCTCTTCAGGATTGCGGATAAGCCTCAGCAGGGTTTGGGCTAATTCCGGGGCCTCGTAAGTCTTAAGCACCACCCCGGCCCCGGAATCCCCTAAGACCTCCGGCGCCCCTCCGTCGGCCCAGGTGGTGACCACGGCTGTGCCTGAGGCCATGGCCTCGATGATGACGCCTGGGAATGCATCGCGCAAACTCGCGAGCACCAGCACGTCCAGGCTTTTCATGAGCGCGGGGATATCCTTGCGCGCTCCCGTAAAGATGAGTTTAGCGTTGAGCTCCAATTCCTCTGCCAGCGTGTGCAGATAGTCTTTGTAGGGGGCGTGGTGATCCATGCCTGTGTCCCCTACCACGAGAAACCGGGCCTCTGGTTCGTGTTTAAGAAGCTCTGCCGCGGCCCGCAAAAAGAGTTCCTGATTCTTGTTTCTTTCCAACAAGCCCACGATCCCGATCAATGGCTGTTCAGACCGGATGCCGAGTTCCTTGCGCACTGTCTCGGCGTCCTGCTCCGTGACTGAGGCAAACCTGGAGAGGTCCCGGCCGTCCGCGTGCACAAAAATGTGGTCTTTGCGGTAGCGCGTCCAGAAATCCGAGCGACGGGGCTGGGTGACCCAGCGCCGCGTGGCATGGGACACGCACACCACGGCTTGGGCGCGCGCCAGCCAAAAGCGCTGGGCCCAAGTCATCCAGAGCATGACGCGCACCTGGACCAGATAGCGGATGCCGGCCAGCCAGCTGGCCAATCCAATGGCCGGAGCATCGGTATGAAAATTGATATGCACCAGACCGATTTCTTTCATCTTGAGCCAATCCGCCAAATAGGCGGTCTGCGCCCAGGCATGCCTGAGCTTTCCGAAGCGCCACTCAATGGGGGCGTACTCGTACACAGGGATGGCGCCCAAGGAATCGATGGCCTCAAAATCCCTTTCGCCGGGTACGAGAATGCAGGCCTTGTAGATCTCAGGATCCAGGGACCGGATGGTCTCTTGCATGGATTGCGCGGCCCCGGCCCATTCCTGGCGGTGGAACACATAGAGAATCTTTCGCGGAGGGATAGACTTGAATCGCTGGCTGGGCCGGAGCATCTGGATCAGAGATTTCAGCAGCAGGACATGAGGGCGCAGCAGGCGGTAAAGGGAGGATCGACCCTCCAAAATACCGGGCGTGCGAAGGCCCACATCCGGGCGGGCCGCGCAAGCCTTGAGCAATTGCGCAAATGCCTGCCGCCACTCGCCGGCATTGTAGTGTTCTTCCGCAATTTTGTAGCGCACCCGGGCAATGCGGCGCTTTTTCTGCCAGTAGCGGACCCCCGTGTGTTTACCGGCCGGGATTTGCAGAAGACTATGCACGTGCATGTACATTTGCTTGGCTAAGCGGTGGGTGGTGCAACCGCTGTGGCGCCGGTAGCCGAGCGTGGGGTAAGGGATCATGCAATATTCCCCTGCCATGGCCAAACGCCAGGCAAATTCAAAGTCTTCGTTCAGATCGAATTTGGGCTTGTAGTGACCGGCTTGCTCAATTGCCGACGCGCGCACGGTTTGGGCGGAAGACAGCACAATGGGGCGCTCATAAAGGTCCACACGGGTGCCGTCTAAAGGCTTCTCCGGAATACGGCGTCCGGGCTTTTTGCCGTGCTGGTCGATAATCTCCGCTTGGCTCAGGACAAAACTCGCCTTGGGGTTTGCATCCAGATAGCGCACATGCTCTTGAAGGTGGCCGGGATACCATTCGTCATCGTCATCCAGGAAGGCAATATAGTCGCCCTGGGCGTGTTCGATTCCGTGATTCCGCGCCGCGGAAACACCCTTGTTTTGTATGCGCAGCAAGCGGACTCGCTTCTCAGCCGAACAGAGCGTTTGCACCGCGGCAATGTGTTCGGGCTTGTCGGACCCGTCCACGAGCACTATCTCAAAATCCTGATAGCTCTGGTTCAGAACGCTCTGAAGCGAAATCTTCAGAAACCCGGACCGGTTGTAGGAAATGAGGACCACGCTGACTGTGCTCATGACATCGCCTTCTTCCGCTTCACTGTGGCGGATGGAGTCGCGTCTTCAGCATCGGGAATCTGCGGCCACACGTCTCTTGAGGCCGCAAAAGAGGCCCACAGGCGCGCCAGCTTGTTTGCGCTTGTCTGACTGTCGAGTTTGCCGGCAACGGCGCGCCGGGCATTATTGCCCATAATCTGGTTCAGCTCCCTGTCTTCCAGGAGTTTTTTGAGCGCTCCGGCCAGCTGTTCCGCGTTCCCCGGCTCCACCAGGTATCCGTTGACATGTTCTTCGATAATTTCCGGAAGCGCACCTGCTCTGGAGGCAACGGCCGGCACACCGGAAGCCATGGCCTCGATTAGGGCCACGCCCAAAGTTTCCGTCTGACTGGGCAGGGCAAAGACCGTGGATTGACTCAAAAGTCGGGCGATATCCTCCTGGGTCTTAGAACCCAAAAGTTCGACTGTGTCACTCAAATCCAAGGCGCGTATTTGCTCGGACAGCGCGTCTTTTTCAGGACCCTCACCGATCAAGAAACACCTGAACTCCAGGCCCTGCGCCCGGAGAATCCTGCAGGCATCGAGGAGAACAGCTTGATTTTTCACTGAGTGCAGCCGGCCTACAGTAAGAATAACCGGAGTCGAGGGCAACTGACGTTGGTGTTGGAAGAACTTTGCGGCATCAATCCCGCAGGGAATGACGTGAACTTTGGCAGGTTCCAATGCGTACTGGTCAATGAGAAATGCCTTGTGGGATTCCGAAACCGTGACCAGGGCGTCCGCATCCCGGCTGACTTGGGGATAGGACTCGGTCCAGGCATCACCGCCGTGATTCGTGCTTGTAAATGGGACCCGGAGAAGCCGGGCGCAGACCCAGGCATAATAGGCGCCGAATTGGTCGAAGTGGGCGTGAACATGAGTGGGGGGCTTCATGGCCATTGTCTTTGCCTTGCAGACGGCCTGCAGAAAATGCCAGCGCAAGCTCCGGGTGCCTTGAAACACTCTGATGAATTCCGAAAAAAAGAAAGGCGGGTTGGAGCGCAATGCCCAGAACAGAGAGGCAGCTTTTTCGCGCTTAGAATATTCTCTGGTTCCAAAGTACTGTACCGGCCCCTTCAAGTGAACGAGTTCGGGAGAATGTAGCTCCTCTTCGTAGTCACGGTAGGAGTTGATCTCAATCCCGATTCCAAGCCGTTCAATGCCCAGAAATTCATTGATGATGAAGGCATCGGAGAGTGCGGGGAACACATCCAGAAAGTACGCGATCTGAACAGGTCTCTCACTCTTGGGGGCTTTGCCTTTCAGGATGCCCAGGGCATGGGAAAGCAGCATGCGGTAGGGGCTGATAGCTTTTTGGAACCGAGAAAGATTTTTGTTCGTGGGCATTTTCAGGCCCAGAAAGGGGTCAAACAAAATCCCCTTGGCCAAAGCGCGGCAAGCAGGCGCCCACATATCCACATCAAGATGAGTATTCGCCAGGCCTAAGTATTTTTGAGCGGTTTGACTGTTGAGTGCTTCAAGCTCACCAAGACGTTTGCAGTTCAGGCGGGCGCGAGCCATCACTCGCAAGTGATCCTTGTAGACTCGAATCAGGCGGTAACTCTCTTCCGGCCCCTTGGCTTTATTGTACTGAGACAGGTTGTTGCCGTGGATCCGGTAGAGCCCGAGCGGTTTCTCCAAAACTGTAAATGGGCCTTTGTGCATCAGCCGCAGCCAGAGGTCATAATCTTCAGCATAATCAAGGTCTTCGCAAAATCCCCCTGCCTCAAGCACATCACTCCGCCTCACCAAGGCCATACAGAGAGGAAAATAGCAAGTACGGGATAACGTTCTTGCAGTGTGTTTGGTGGGGATCGGAGGTTTGTGCATATCAGGCAGGGCCGCTCCATCCGGAGTCTGGGGCACCATCGATGCACTGATCATCCTGAGTTCTGGTTGGGATTCCAGTAAGGCCATCTGCACCTGCAGCTTGTGAGGAAACCAGACGTCGTCATCGTCTAAAAAGGCGACATATTCGCCTGCGGCTTGCCGGATAGCATGATTTCTGACCTTGGCAACTTTTCCGGAATGAGGGAGAAAATATCCGTGAATACGGGCATCTTGGGCGGCATATTCTTCGACGATTTGTCTGACGGAGCTTGGCGCACCATCACAGGCAATGTGAAGATCCCAGTCTGTGTAGCTTTGGCGCAGCACGCTCTCGATGGCCTCCACCAGCAAGTTGGGCCGATTGTAAGCTGAGATGATGACGCTGACTTGTGGCATGGAACTTCCTTCCTAAGTGACGGCTCGCTTGAGTTCTGCAAAGAAACTTCGGTCCTTCACATAAATCATTAGGAGATAGCCCAAACCGGCAAGAAGGATGACGGCAAGGGACGGCCCGGTGGAAAGCGGCAGGCCGGCAGCGTTGTTTTTTAGAGCCCATATTCCAATAACTGAAACGGCCAATAATACCAAAGAGCCGCTCGCGCACGGAGTAAACTCGTGGAGTATGTCCGAAGCGGAAATCTGTGTGAGGCCAAAAAAATAAAAGACACTGATCCCGACCGAAACAAGCGTGCCCATAAGCACGGCCAGGGCCGCCCCTTCCGGGCCCCACCAGTGGCATAATGGGACAAGCGCGGCGAGAAATAAGATTGTTTCAATGACATTGATCTTGAAGCTAAGCTTTGCGTGACCGTACGCCAGAAACACAGGGCCCACTCCCAAGAATAAACTCCGCAGCAGAGCGGCTGTTGTCAGAATCATCAGAATCGAGGCCGACGGCAGCCAGCGGCTGCCGTAGATCAGGGTGATGATCTCCGGGGCCAGAACAATGAGCAGCAGGCTAAACGGGACGGTCAACGCAGAAAAATGCTTGAAGATTTTTAGATACACGCGCGCGATTGCCTGGGGATCGTCCTGGATTTGTGAAAAGGCGGGATACGTCACATTGGTGATATGGCTGCCTAGATACTGGGCCACAAAGAATGCCAAGCCGTAGGCAATCGTGTAATACCCTACGGCCGTGGCGCCGATAATTTTCACGAGCGCCAGACTGGTGATATTGGTCTTGAGAAAGGCTAGTGTGGTGCTCCCCATCACAAAACCCCCGAAATGCAGCATGCTCTTGGCCAGGTCTTTGGAAAACCGGCCTCGGAAACGCCAGCCGCTCAAATACCAAATCATACTTGTCCGCACGATCACCCTCAGCATATAGGCCCAGACCAAACTCCAGACGCCGTGGCCTAACAGCGCGAGAATCACGGCGGCTGCGGAGAACACCACCTGGGCCAAAAAGTTCGCGAAGGCGCGCCTGGCAAACTGAAGGTTCTTCGTCAAGATGGCTCCGGGCACCCGGTTGAGGGAGGTGAAGACAAAGAGCAGGGCCAGGGTTTGAATCATACCCTTGAGTTCGGGATGGCCTGTGTATTGAGCGTAAATAGGAGCTGCGAGCAGGAGGATAACCATAAGGCAGAGCCCCGTGAGCGGGACGAGAAAGAAGGCCGTGTCCGCAGCTTCGTCAGCACGGTCCACTTCGCGCACGAGCGCGGTGTCTATTCCCAGGGTTTGAAAAAGGGCTAGTCCGTCGATCAACACAAAGGCCACGGCAAAAAGTCCAAAGTCCTGAGGCAAGAGAATGCGCGCAAGAATAGCGGTAGCGGCCACCGAAAGGATTTTCTCGGCGACGTTGCCCAAAAGTGACCATTTGACCCCTTGAGCGATTTGCCTGTTCAGCTGAGCTGTGCTCATGGATGAACCTTTCTCCGGTGCAGTCCTAAAGCCCGCTTCATTCTGTTTGAGAAATCACTTTTCACTCGTTGAATCTTTTGGATCCAGTATCCCGGTGTGGAGCCGTGCGCGATGGTTTTTCCCACTTCGGAAAAATCCGGCACAGGGTGGTTTAGGGCGCCCAGAACCTCCAAGACCACGGGCCCGTGTTCCAGGGCCTCAAATGCTTGGTCCAGCTTTGGCTCCGGGTTTTCACCCGGCTTGAGCTGAATGCCCTTGACTCCGAAGCTTTCAGCCAGCGAAGCAAAATCCGGGGCCAAATAGCGTGTGCCGGTCCAAAACTTGGAGGTTTTTCCAAGCATGCTTTCCATCATGCCGTATCCGCTGTCATTAAACACAATGAGCAGGATTTTCAGATTTTCCTCCAAGGCAGTCCCCAAATCAGACAAAGACATGAGCATGGACCCGTCGCCGGTCACGGCAAGCACTTGGCGTTGAGGGCAAAGTAACTTGGCTGCGATAGCCCCCCCCAACTCCCAACCCATACTGCCCCAGCTGCCGGCCCCGAAATGGGCATTGGCCTGCTTGACCGGAAGCATGGCCCGGAGCCAGTAATTATTGTTCCCGATTCCGCCGATCACAACGGCGTCGGAGTCCAGTCTCTTGCTTAAGGAGGACAAGACGCGCCCCAGGTCGGGCGAGGGCCCCGGAACTTGAGGCGAAATCAGGGTCTCCCGCCAAGCGTCCCTGTCCTGTTGCAACCGGCCGGCCAAGGAAACCCACTGAGGCTGTACTGGGGAAGTTTTTCCGGACAGTGCCTCTGTCAGCGCGGAAAGCGTTTTGGGAAGGCCGGCCATTTTGGGGTCCAGATCGTTCTGGGGGCATCCCAGGTAGAATGACCGTCCGTAAAAGCCATTCGACTTCAGATAACGGCGGGCTTCATCCTGGGACCGGTGTCCGACAGCCAGGATAAAATCCGCTTGGCAAAGGGCTTGCCGGGCATAGCGGTTGGTATTGATGCCGCCGGAATAACCGATAAAATTTGGACGGTGGTCGGGGATAGCGCCCCAGGCATTGTCGTCACTCAAGGCAACCAGTGCCTGAGAGCGCTCGGCAAGGGCTGCAAGTCCTTCCCCCAGGTTGAGGGATTTGGCCACGCCGCCGCCGAGAATCAAGGGGCGTTTGGCTTGAGAAAACAGGCGCAACAACCGGCGCACAGCCCGGGCATCCAACCTGCCCTCCACAGGGGCGATGGGCTGGTAGGGGGGCAGCAATATGGGTTTGGCCAGCATGATGTCGTGCGGAATTTCCACATGCACGGGACCTGGGCGTCCTGTAACAGCCAGGTGAAAGGCTTTTGCCAGGGCCGGTCCCAGGGCCTCGAGCGAGTGCACTGAGGTCGACCATTTGGTGAACTCCGCAAAGCTTCGAACTCCGGCTTCGGCGCTTTGGGTTCCGTGGAATTCAAAAGGATGGGCCCCCTGGCGCACCGCGCCCGAAATATGCACCAAAGGCGAATTGGAGGCATAGGCCTGGGCAACGGCAGTGATGGAATTTGTGGCGCCCGGCCCTGCGGTGGCAATGGCCACTCCCGGCCGCCCTGTCAGGCGTCCGGCCATATCCGCCATAAAGGAGGCATTATTTTCATGCTTGGAAACAACCAGGCGGATACTTTCGTGTCCGGCGAGTTCGGCAAAAATACCCAGGATATGCGAACCCAGCAATCCGAATACGTGTTTCACACCTTCCTTGTGCAGACATTCAACGACGACGGAGGCTGCATTGCTGTGGCGCATTTCGTCAACGCTCGAATCTGAATGGGTCTTCATGGGGCTCCCGTATACGATGAGACGGCTGAGAGAGTCTCTCAGCCGTTACAACAATCCAGAATATTTCCAGCAGGGACTACTTGGGTCTTATTCTTTTTCTTTTTCGATGTCCAAGGGCTGCTTCCAAAGGAGCTTGAGTGCGATCATCGTGACGGAAATTGCGCTCAGGATCCAAAACCTTTGGTCCCATTTGGGCAACTCGCCGATATGCCGGGCCATCAGAAAAAGCCCGATACTGCCTGCGGTGACCGACAGCACCAGCACGGATGCGGCCGACAGGTCTTTGATCTTCTTGGCCTGAGGATGCGTCCGGCCTTTACCGAGCCAGTCCACCGCTGTTTCGATGGCGGTATTCAGGAGCTCGGCGGACAGAACCATTCCCATCACAATCAGCACAACCATCCACTCGCCCGTGGTAAAACCCAGCATTACGCCCCCGGCCGATACCATTGCCGCGATAAAGACCTGGATTCTAAAATTGCGCTGGGTGTTCCAGGCCTCGGTCAGACCTTCCCATGCAAAACCCACACTCTGTGCAAATCTGGAACTGGACAACATCACTTACTCACTTTCTTGTTCAGGTTTCTTCTTATCCTGGCCGCCGTTGGCAGGACCCGTTGCCGCTTTCTTCTGGTCCGGCCGGTAGCCGTAGTAGTAGCCGTAGCCGTACTTGGGCACAAAGTAATCCGCGTGCGTCAAAATAAAACCCAGAGTACGGATATTGAGATTCCGGAGAATATCGTCTGCCTGGACCACCAGCTTGCGCTGCGTGCGCCCGGATTGAACCACCAGGATCATTCCGTCCATGTTGGCGCCCAAAACCCCCGCATCGGTCAAAGGGATGATCGGGGGCGTATCAAAGATGGCCAGGTCAAACTGTTCCCGGAGATCCTTGATGAGGCCGCGCATGCGGTGCGAGTCCAAAAGTTCCGTGGGATTGTCGGGCGTGGCCCCGGCGGGCAGGATGGTCAAATTGGGAATCTGAGTCTGGACCAGGGCCTGATCTAGCGGATATCCCTCGGAAAGGATCTCGCTCACACCCGGTTGCTCTTGAAGCCCGAGGACCTGGCGGATACTCCCCCGCCTCAGATCGCAATCCACCAGGACAATCCGCTTCTGGTCATTCTGCGCCATTGTCGCGGCCAGGTTGATACTGGTGAGCGTTTTCCCTTCGCTGTTGATCGCGCTTGTCAGGCCCAGCGTGCGAATCGGCTGCTTGGCGGAAAGGGCTTGCAGATTAGTTCGCAGAGTCTTGTATTGCTCGGCAATGGGGGAATGCGGATCATGATAGACCACGACATGCGGGTCTATACGGGATTCCGCCACCTTGACCGGATCCCGGTAGCGCACAGTAGGGCGCTCCTGGACTACTTTGGTAAAGCGGTCTTTTGCTGCTTTTTCCAGGGCCTTAGAAATCTTGCTCATAGTGCTGTCTCCGCGCGCTCAGTTGTCCCCAAAGGGCTCTCAAAGGGAAAAGGGTGTGCATCCACCGAAGGAATTTCGGCTGCCACTTCATCAATCATGGAGGAATCCACCGTGCGCCGCTCATTAACATATCCGGTGAGCAGAGCGGCATCACAAATTGAATTGATCAAGCGCGGGACACCTCCGGAATAGGCGTGGACACGTCTCATGGCATCCGCTGTAAAGATATCCACGGGTCCCCCGCTTACGTGTTCGAGCCGGTGTTTGATGTAAAGCCGGGTCTCTTCCTCATTCAAAGGTTCCAAATGAAAGAAGGTCGCCACACGCTGCTTAAGCTGCCGCAAGTTGTGCAGATTGAGTTTCCGCCAGAGCTCGGGTTGCCCCATCATGATGATCTGGATGAGCTTCTCGGTCTCTGTCTCCAGGTTCGAGATCATGCGAACTTCTTCCAATACCTTTGGGGCGAGATTCTGGGCTTCGTCAATCAGTAGCACCACATTGCGTCCCATCACAAGCTGGTCGACCAGATACTCGTTGAGCTGCGACAGAAGCTGTGACTTGGTTCCCGGTTTGTAGTCCACCTCGAGCTCCTCCAGAATGAGCTGAATCAGTTCTTTTGGAGTCAGATGGGTGTTCCGGATAATGGCGATTTGCGTATCGGCGTCCAGTCTGGACATCAGAGTCCTGCAAACCGTTGTTTTTCCCGCCCCGATTTCACCGGTGAGCACGACAAAGCCGCGCCGCTCTGAAATCGTGTAAACGAGCGAATTGAGCGCATCCGTGTGCTTTTCCGAAGGAAAGAAAAAGCGGTGATTCGGAGTTTGGTTAAAGGGTTTTTCTGAAAATCCGTAAAAGGTCTCGTACATTATCCGGTTTCCTAGATGAGGAATGCGCTGGCCACAATGCCTGCGGCCACGCACGCGATTACGCTTATTGTGGTGACAAGGCGTTTCCACCACAGGGCCCGTCTGGCCTGCACGTCTTCCACGGTGACGATCTTTGAAATCGAACCTAAGGCCGGCAGCTCCAAATCATCCCGGATCTCATCCGCGTCGCGGTAGGAGTTGTCGAGGTATTCCACCAGGAACGCACAACCGCCTCCCAACGCGAGTCCCACGAAAACGGCCAGGAACATCACGCGTTTGACATTGGGGCTTACGGGTTCGTAAGGCAAACGAGCCGGGTCCAACACCTTGAAGGTCGTGCCGTCGTCGGAGCTTTCAAGCCGCTGGGAGATCCGGGCTTTTTCCAAACGCGACTTGAGATGCGAGTACACGCCTTCGCTGATTCCGTAGTCCCGGGTCAGGCGCGCCATTTCCTGCTGCTGGCGCGGGATGGAAAGGGACATTTCGCTGTAGGTCCGGGGGTCCACATCGATCTGGCCGCTCTCCGCGACTTTGCGGATCTCCTCATTGCGACGGGATTTGATGCTTTCAATCTGTCTCCGGAGCTCCTTGACCGCAGGGTGTTCCTCGGTGTTGTCGATGAGCAGATTGGTGAGCTGCAGTTCGAGACCGACCAACTGGTCGTTTAGCGCCGAGGCAACGGGCATCTGGACCGCGTATACCTCTTTGAATTCGCGCAAGGCCTCTTCAGATTTCTCGAGTTTGCTCTCATAGATTTTGATCTGTTCCTCGATAAAATCAATGGCTGTATCGGCCTCGTCATTCTGCGCGGAGATATTTCTTTCAATGAGGATATTGGTCAGCGTATTGACCAGTTGTTGAGCTTGCTCCGGTTTCTCATCCTGGTAACCGATAACGATAATATCATTGCCCTTCATGCCGACCGCGATATCCCTGCGCAGCCGCCGGACAATGCGCTCGTAGGTGAGCGGACTCTCGTCGCCTTCGTTCAGGTTGAGTTCCTTGATGAGCTGGACAAGACTGGACCAAGCCAGGATTTCCTCGCGCATCGTGCGCAGGCGCTGGCTCACAGTGGTCGACACTGCGAGTCCGCTGATGAGCGGATTGAGCAGTTTCTGTTCCCGCACCAGGATCACGGTCTGTGCTTCATAGATCTCGGGAAGCACGACAATGGCCCCTGCTCCCAAGAAGATGCAGAGCACAAAGGGAATCAAAAAAGCCCATTTACGCCGCCAGATAAGCTTAAGATAATCCTGCCAACCGGCCGTTTCGGTCTGAATGGCCATACTTCTCTATCCTCCTGGACCTGGAATGAAATCCAGGCCGTTCCCCCGGTCAATTCCTGCAAGTGGCTTAGTCGAAAACGTCTCCGGCCACACTCGTGACCACAGCCGCCCGATAGAAGGGCGAGAAGAACTCATCCAAGGTCCGGGTGACACTAGTCATTACTGTCGGCGGTATGTACACGACATCTCCGGGCTTCAGATCGATGTTCTCCTTGAGAACACCCTTGTAAAGAATCTTCTGCAAATCAATCTTCCGTGCCACCGGATGGGTGTCATCCGGAGTGATCACCCAGGTGCGGTGAGTGGCTGCCGAAGCCCGTTCGGGAAGTCCGGCCCGGACTACGGCCTCACGCAAGGTAATGGAATCACCGGCCATGGCATACTTGCCGGGACTGGCCACCTCGCCCAGCAGGTACACGGACTTGGAATTGTAGCCCACAATCGCGACACTGACGCTCGGGACTTTGACATAGCGCGTCAAGTGGCTCACAACCACCTCTTTGAGCTCGTTCTTGGTCATTCCTACGGCCGGCACATCGCCCACAAAGGTGTACTGGAGGGCGCCGTCCGGGCCCACGACAAAACTGCCGCTGAATTCGGGCTGGCCGCGCACCATGATCTGAACCACATCCCCGATGCCCAGGGTGTACGGGCCGCTACCCAAAATGCCGGCCACGGTTCCGGACAGGGAATTGAGGCCGGGGGCTTCCCGGGCGGCAAGATAGCGATCGATGGCCTCGGTTGTTTGTTGGCGGTTTGGGGTCCCCTGACTAATCTGATTTTGGGAGCCGTAGCCCTGCTGCTGATAGGCGTCCGGCGAAGGCTCATAACTCCAATCGTCTTGCTGCTGCTGGGCCCAGCTGGGGTGAAGCAGAAGAGTGCTTAAGAGCGTGACTGCGAGCCCTAAACGGGTGATTTGTGTGATCCTGCGCATATATGCCTCCTAGAGCTTGTTCAATACAGGGATTCGTGGAAGGTACGCAGCCCGCGCACATCCTCTTCGCTGTAAACTCGCCAGCCGCGCCAGTCCCGCTTGGGAGGGCGCACCTTGCCGGCCTTTTCCCAGCGGATCAGGGTTTTTGCTGTAACACCCAGTCTGCCGGCGACTTCTGTGATTGTAAATCGTTTGTGGTTGCGACTTAGGTTCGCCACAACAACCTCCTGCTTCAAGATTGTGCGCCCTCTAAGTCTAGGCTTGTCCTATTATGTCCTAGACTGTCCTGGATATGCCAGACCAAAAAAAATGCACCCGGCTTCCCGGCACAGGAAGCATCTTGAGTGCCATTCCCAGGACTTCCCGGTCTTTGTGGGGGAAAGAGCCTGGGCAGGGACTCAGTGGCCTGCGAATGCGCTGCTGGGAAAGGCCCGAATGTTGAAATATTTGGACAATGTGAAGAATTTTACGAAGCCGGGCTCTGCAACACTTTACATTACTTTAAAGCCTAATACATAAAGAGGCTGTAAAGTACGTGGTTGAATCCAGGTTCAGTGATGCGGACTTCTTGCAAGGTGCGAAGACGCAGGCTATAATTCCTGTATGAGATTCTGTGGATAAGTTTTTAAAACTTAGCAGTATGGGGAGCTGTTCCACACCATGGCCTTCCAACTTAGACAAACCCAAAAACTCACGCAGAAGCTGGCGTTAACGCCCCAGATGCGCCAGGCCATCCGCATTTTGCAGATGCCTATTGCCGAACTCAACCAGTATTTGCGCGAACAGACCATAGAAAATCCCCTGCTTGAGGTTGCGGGGGATGCTGAACCTGAAATCAGCTCGGATCAGCCCAGCACAGATCATGCAATGGAGGCCGAAGCCCGACCGGAACCGGAAGCTCTGAGTCCTGAACAGGAATTCGTGGAGTATTTTGAGGAGTATATGCAGGATGACCCCTCGCGTAACCAGAAACTGGTGGATAATGACCAGGCCTTGGAAATGTACAACTTTCGCGAGAGCTTGCTTACGGATGCGCCGAATTTCCGCAATTCTCTATTTGAACAATTCCGGATGCTCAGTCCCAGAGCCGGCCTTTTTGAGGTCGGAGAGTATCTTGTCGGGAATCTGGATGAAAACGGCTACTTGAGAACGACGGTGGAGGAAGCTGCCGAATCCTGCGCGTGCTCTTTGGAGGAAAGCGCGGAGGCCTTGGCCATGCTCCAATCACTGGATCCTCCGGGAATCGCGGCCCGTGATCTGGCCGAATGCCTGATGCTTCAGCTGGCCCGGCAAGGCCGGGAGGATACGCTTGCGTACCGCTTGGTCAGGGACTACCTGAAGGAACTGGGGGTGCATCATCTGAAACGCCTGGCTAAGGAACTTAAAGTCCCCCTGTCCAAGATTGTGGAGGCCACGGCCATCATCTCGCAGTTGGATCCCAAGCCCGCCTTAGCCCTCGGATTGGATGATAATCACCCGGTTGTGCCCGACATCAGCATTGTGAAGGAGGAGGGCGGTTTTGTGGTTGTGCTCAAGGATGAAGAACTTCTCCCCTTAAGGCTGAATAAACAGTACCGCGAGTTGATCCAGAAGGCGGATTCAAAGCAGGACTTGAAGAGCTATGTGCGGGAGCGCCTTCATTCGGCCATGTGGGTCATGAAAGCCGTGCGCCAGCGCACCCAGACTCTGCGGAAGATTACGGAGTATGTGGTCTCGGTGCAAGAGGCTTACCTGGAACACGGGGCCGGCTATCTGGTTCCCCTGACCTTCAAACAGGTGGCGGACCACGTGGAAATGCACGAGACCACTATTAGCCGGGCGGTGGACGGGAAGTACGCGGAAACTCCTCAGGGGACCATTCGCCTCAGAGATTT
>JAFGIU010000059.1 GCA_016929445.1 Candidatus Omnitrophota bacterium | reverse complement strand
GGGCGCCAAACTCGAGGACTTGGAGGTGGCACACCCCACGCTGGAAGACTTTTTCATCCGCGTGTCCCGCAACGGAGTGGAAGAGCACGGGGGCGCCTCATGAGCTGGAGGAGGATCCAAGGGGTCTTCTTCAGGCATTTCTATCTGTGGCGCCACAACGCGGACTATGTTCTGGACACACTGTGGCACCCGGTGGTCGATCTCTTGATCTGGGGCTTTGTCACACTCTACCTGAAGGAGGCCTCCTCCCAACTCGGCTGGATGACCTCCACGCTTCTGGCCGCCGTCATCCTCTGGGCAATCTTGCGTCGCGGCCAGCACGAGATCACCTTTGGGCTCATGGAAGAGGCGTGGAGCCGCAACCTCCTCAATTTCTTTACCACCCCCGTCACCCTGGCCGACTTCCTGGTGGGTACTGCCTGCTTCGGCCTGATCAAACTCGTGATCGAACTCACCCTGATGACTTTCTTGGCCTGGATTCTGTTTGGGCAGAACCTCGTTATTTTGGGCATCCAACTGATCCCGTTCCTGGTGAGCCTCTTGATGACCGGCTGGGTCCTGGGCCTTTTTGTGAACACGCTCCTAATTCGCTTCGGCCGCGGCCTTGTCGCGCTCTCGTGGATTATGGCTTTTGCACTTCAGCCCTTTGCCTGCGTATTCTATCCGGTGGAGGCATTGCCTTTGTGGGCTCAGGCCGTTGCTCGCTTGTTGCCGTGCACCTATGTATTCGAAGGGATGAGGTCCCTGGTTTCCGGCCAAGGCGGCGTATTGGGAAACCTGGTTCTGAGTTTTGTGTTGAACGCGGTCTATTTGATCCTGGGGCTTAAAGCTTTTCGAGGGATCCTGGTGGCTGCGCGCCGCAACGCATGGCTGCCGCGATTGGAGTCGTAGGGTGCTCGACACCAGCGGTGAAGCAGAGTCCGTCATCGCGAGGAGCGAAACGCGGGAACGACAACGTGAGGATTCTATGAAAACAAACATCAAACAGCTCGTCAAAATTGCGGTACAAGGCCGTGTGGCCAATGCCATGCGCTTCAGCCCTTTTGAATTAGACTCGGACGGCAAGCCGCATGCAGTCCCCAGCGTGGGCGGGATCACCTACAACGTGAAGGTGGGGGATCCGGCCTTTGGCTGGGCCGGGGACCACATTGAACCCTGCGTGTCCTGCACCCTGGACGAACAAAACCGCAACAACAAGCAGGCCCAGGCCTTTCAGTTCTTGCCCTGCGTCGGGAATGAGGCGGTGGTGGTTTCGGGCGGCGCCAAAGGCGCCAAAGGAACAGTCACCGGCCATCACGGGGGTGTGGAGCACCTGACCGTGGACTTTGCGGATCGCGATTTACGCAAGATGACCCTGGACGACAAGGTCCTGGTTCGCGCCTATGGCCAGGGGCTTCAACTCACCGACTACCCCCACATCAAGACTTACAACCTGGACCCTGCGGTGCTGGGAAAGCTCGGGATCAAGGCAGAGTCCTCCGGCGGGCTCAGTGTTCCGGTGACGGCCCTGGTGCCGGGGGCTTTGATGGGTTCGGGGATTGGACATGCGGATCCTGGCACGGGTGATTATGACATCACTACGCAGGATCCGGGTCTCGTCAAGAAGCACGGCCTGGATAAAATCCGGCTCGGGGATTTAGTCGCGCTCATGGATTGCGACAATACCTTGGGCCGCCATTTTTACACGGGCGCGGTGACCATCGGCATCGTCATTCACTCGGATAGCGTGATCTCGGGCCACGGCCCGGGCGTGGCCACGCTCATTTCCACCCGCAAAAAGGGGATGCTTCAACCCGTGATTCGTTCCACTGCGAATATCGGTCGAATTCTGAAAATCGGCAGGTATCGGGAGAAGAACTGAGGTGCCAGGGACGGTTCTTCAAGAACATTAGGGGACACATCTCCTTTGGAGATATGTCCCCTGACCTTTTGTAAGAACCGTCCCTATAAGTTATTCAACAGGCTGTAACCTTCGCACCACCACCCGGCTGACCAAGCCTCCCTCGATTTCGAAGCGCACACCCTCGCATGGGCCGAGCTGTCCGCCCATGTCTTGCGCATCGCGCGAACCCAAGGCAATGAGCGCGGCCGGTTCAATGGCTCCGCTGTGGGAGATGACCAGGGCGCGGCCGTCCTCCGGAAGCGCAGACGCTATCTTGAGCAGCGCATCCAAGACGCGGCGTCCTGTTTCCCAGACAATCGCGGAGGTTTCGTGAAAGTGCATGTAGGCCTCAAGGGTTGAACAACCCTTGAAATTGACATATTCCTGGAGCTGAGGCAGGTAGGGAATGAGCGGGGCCCCTGGGATTCCGCTGAAGGCATCATCCTCTTCAAAAGTGACCTGCCCCAGAGTGCGCAAGGTGTCTGCGCAGCGCGGCGCCGGACTCACATAATAGAGCTGATAGTCGAGGGGAAGGAGATATTGAGCAGCCTGAACGACCTCGACTCCTTTAGGGGAGATACGTCTGTCTTCTCCGACCAAACTGTGGCGATGAATGTCGATAATTTTCAAGAAACATGCCTCTCAATTTTGCATAAGCTACCATACGTTGAGCGCCTAGGCAATGTGTTAGAATGGTTGGCCATGAAAACGATTGTCCTGTTCGACATTGACGGAACCCTTATCAACACCGGAGGAGCGGGTATGCGCTCGGTGGCGCGCGCTTTTGAGAAGCTTTACGGTGTGACAGGGGATTTGGAGCTCGATCAGGTGGCCGGGCGAACGGATCCCGCCATCTTCCGGAACAAGTACCGCCAACTCTTGGGCGGGGAGTGTGTGGCCGGCGAGTTGCATGCGCTCACCACAACTTACTTGGAAATTCTCGTGGATGAATTGGATAGTGCCGAATACCGGATTCTGCCCGGTGTGGAAGAGCTTTTGGCCAAACTCTCTGAGATTCCCGGCGTTGTTTTGGGATTAGCTACAGGAAATCTGGAGCGGGGCGCCTTCCTCAAACTGAGGCGCGGTCAAATCGATCAGTATTTCAAGTTCGGCGGGTACGGCTCGGATTCCGAGAGCCGTGATGAACTCACCCGATTGGCAGTGGATCGCGGGCGCCACCAGATCGGCGACGAAGCAGCCAAGGCCGTTGTGATTGGGGACACGCGTCATGATATTGAGAGCGGGAAGGCCGCCGGAGCCAGGACTCTGG
>JAFGIU010000058.1 GCA_016929445.1 Candidatus Omnitrophota bacterium | reverse complement strand
TGTGTGTATTTGGCTTTGTCCAAAAAGAAATGGACACCTTGGCTCACAGGCTTGGTGCTGGGTCTGGCGGTACTGACGCGGCCGGCCATGGTTTTGATTTTTCCCGGTATCTTTATTTGGAAACTCTTGGATCGAGGCAGCAGTCTGAAGCAACGTGTTCGCTGGATTGGAGGCCTCTTACTGACGCTCTCTTTGGTGATTGCGCCGTGGACAATTCGCAATTATCAGGTATTTGACGCATTCATCCCCATGACGACCCACGCAGGTTACGACTTGTGGTATGCCAATCGCCCGGGCTCTTGGGGCGGGGCCACCTTTGGACGGTACACGGATGACCCAATCAAGACTTTTGAAGGCAACGAAGTGGATCGGGATCAACTGGGCAAGGAACTGGGAATCAAAGCGATTAAGGAAGATCCGCTGCGCTACATCAAGCTCTGTGTGTACAGGCTGACCGTGGCCTTTTCGCCGGGGCAGGAGCCTTTGATGCACCGTATTGTGGGCGTGTCCACGCCTGCAATGAACCAACGCTTTCAAGCAGGGGACAAGTCCTTGGAGATTCCAATTAGCTTCTGGGGTGATTGGATGCCGGGCCTATTTTTTGGCGGGGTCATCTTTGTGGCTGGTTTGGGCGGAGTCGGCCTGGCCTTTAAAGAAGATCGCCGGTGGTTGCTGCTTGTGTACGCTTCCATGGCGTATATTTTGATTTCATCTCTTATCGTGCAGGAAATCCGTTATCGCGCGGTTGCGACTGTGCTTCTCTTGCCTCTGGCCGGGTATGGGCTTGTGCATCTTAGGGAGGGGCTCTCCAAACTTTTTTCCCTCCCCCTTTCCAGGCAGACGGTCTTGGCGTGGTGCTTTGCGGGATTTCTGCTTTTCTCGTTTGCATACCACTTGATCGGCTTCAATCTTCCCGGAGCAATGTAACAATGCTCAAGAAAATCCCCACACTTATTGCCACGGTAGCCGGGGCGGGCTACAGCCCGGTTGCATCCGGAACCGTGGGCAGTGCCGTGGTTGCGGCCGCGTGGTTTTTGGCGCAGCCGGGCATGACCGCGCAGTGGATTGTGCTTCTGGCCCTGATCTTGGTGGGATGGTGGTCCTCCGAGGTAGTCGCAAAGGACTCGGGCGTTAAAGACCCTTCTATCATTGTGGTGGACGAAGCTGCCGGCATGTGGATTGCCTTGCTGGGAGTACCCCACAGCTTGCCCGTGGTCTTGGCCGCTTTTCTTCTATTTAGATTCTTCGACATCGTGAAATGCACGCCCATGAAGCAAGCCGAATCCCTGCCCGGTGGCTTGGGAATCATGGCCGACGATGTTTTGGCTGGAGCCATTGCCCGCATGCTATTAATCCCGCTGCTGATGGTGTTTGGGGGAGCGCTCTAAAGATGAAACGCGTGATCGACAAAGCCTTTTGGCTGTTTATCCTGGCCCGGCCCAAAGAGTGGATCAAAAACAGTTTTGCCCTGGCCCCGCTGGTTTTCTCCATGCATCTGACGGATCTGAGTGCTTGTAAGCGCGCAGTACTTGCTATTGTGGCCTTGTGCGCGGCGAGTAGTTTTGGTTATGTGCTCAACGACTACCTGGATCGCAAGAGCGATGCCCAGCATCCCATTAAGAAGGGCCGCCCGATTCCTGCCGGTCGTATCCGAACTTGGGAGGCGGTGGCTTTTGGCTTGGCTCTATTTGTTCTTGCGGAGTTTGTGGCATTTGGGGTAGATCCCTTGCTGGGTTGGGTGGTTAACGCCTACTTTGTGCTGACCTCCCTCTATTCGGCTTATCTCAAACGCAAGGTCATTGTCGACGTACTCACCATTGGCTGCTGTTTTGTTTTGAGGGTTTTGGCCGGAGGTGTGGCGATTGGTGTGGTAGTGTCGCAGTGGCTGGTGCTGTGCACCTTTTTGCTGGCCATCTTTCTTGGATTTAGCAAGCGCCGGCATGAGCTCACGCAGTTGGGCGATTCCGCAAGAGAGCACCGCTGGGTCCTGACCCTATACAGCAAAGAGTTCCTGGACCAGATGAATCTGGTCACCATTACGCTTACATTGACTTGCTATATCTTTTACACGATTTCACCGGAGACTGTGGCGCGCTTTGGTACGACCAACCTGCTTTACAGCGTGCTGATTGTGATGTTCGGTTTGTTCCGCTACCTTTTCCTGGTCCACAAAAAAGGAAAAGGCTCTCCCACCGAAGTTCTCTATACCGACCGCCAGATTGTGGTGATTGTCTTGCTGTGGACGCTGTATATGATACTGGCAATCTATACTGTGCCGGCGATTGCATAAGGCAGCGAATCAGTAAATCGTAATTCCGGGTAGGAGAGGGAGAGGCGCCGCGTATAGGTGTACAGCTGCCGCGTCTCGCACCTCATTGTGTCCCCGATCACCCATTCCCAGCCCCCAACTTCACCTTTGGCGGACGGGAATTCGGCACAAAAGAGAATGCCCAGCCCGCCATCACGCACATCAGCAGCTCCTGTGCGTACATCACGCCCAAGGGGATATTCCCGAACAGCCTGTTGGGTAGAACGCGCCCGATCATGAGCGCGGTACCCATCACAATGCACAACAAGACCACGCACACCAGGAAGGGATTCAGATTCCTCAGCCTCAGACTCGCGCTCTTCCGGGGCCCCGCAACCCGGTGCGCAAAGAACAGAGCCAGCGCCGATATTGCCATGGGATAGGGCCCGAGGAACGCCAGGATCCGCAGGAGGCTGCCGGTGGTGACCAGGGTGTATTCGTCGGTCCCGTGCATCACGGTGTAGAGGGACACCGTGCCGTAGGTCGTGAACAGAAGGCACGAGCAGATGCCGGTATAAGCGATGAAGTTGGAGATCTTCAGGACATTGGACGAGTGGGAATAGGCCGCCAGGATGCGGGAGATCCCCAACAGGAACAAGATACAGGTGAGCATCATGGTGACCGAGCCGGGGAGCATGCAGAAGGCAGCCCGTTCGTTGAACTGGTTTTCAATGGAGGCGAACACATAGAGGTAGGAGGAGAGGAGCCCCCCGAAGAACGCCGTGACAAACAGGTTGAGGCAGGCCTCGATCAGCATGCGGGCCGGCCGGTGTTTGAGGTCGCGGTCCACATTCCACTGCTGCACAATCAGCACCACAATGGTCAGCGCAAAGCCCGTCAGGACGCCGCATAGAGCGGACTCCAGTTTGGCGGCTTCCATAACCGTGTAATCAAGGATTAGCTGCTGCATTGTTCAATTATATACCCGGGCCCCGTCATTGCGAGGTGTGCCGACACCGTCATTGCGATGGCAGCGACCCCGTCATTGCGAGGAGCTTCAGCGACGAAGCAATCTATGTCCCGCATCATGTTCTTAACCCCCTGAGCCGCAACATGTTCCCTTGACAGATTCCTTTCTTAGTGTTATAAAGTACTCCCGGTTTGACCTTGTGAAGTCGGATTTGCGGCAGGGAAGAGTCCGGAAATTGAACTTTTATTAGGCTACAGATAGTTTAGACGCTGATACAGGTAAGCAGAAATGGGAAGCGTAGCCTTTGGAAACAGCACGCAAAGCAACAAATTGGCGGCGTTGTAGCCGCTGCACACAACTCAGAAAATCACTGGATAGCCGGGCAATGTGCCCGGCTTAATTTGTTTAAAAAGATTAGGTAATTGAAAATCTGTGGGGCTTGTCTTCGGTACAGGGGGCAGTCGCAAGAGACCATGTCCTGCAACAAGAACCTTGAGTCAAGAAAGCGAGAAATCACTTTGAAGAGTACAAACATGAAACGCAGCAGGCTTGGTGCTGGCACAGTCGGTAGTTCATCCCCAGCGGTTGGACGGCCGTCGGGACATGTGAGAGATGATAATTCATTAGTAGAGTTCATGAAGGAAAAGACTGGTGTGGATTTGGATGAGCTTCGAGACACGCCTACCAGGGAACTTGTTGCGAGCCGGTTTGTAGAGAATTTTGTTGGCTTTTCGCGTGTCCCTACGGGGGTTGCAGGGCCTATTCGTGTTAATGGCATGATGGCTAGTGGGGACTACTATGTTCCCTTCGCTACAACGGAAGCTACACTTGTGGCTGGATATACGCTCGGGATGAGAATGCTGTCTAGGTGTGGGGGAGTGAACACACGGGTGCTTCGTGACCAGATTCACATATCTCCTGTATTCCTGTTTGAAAGTAGTGAGTCAGCTTGGGACTTCTGTCACTGGGTGCGGAGTCAAAAACAACGATTTCAGTCCATCATTGACAGATCCAGTAGGCATACAAAGCTTGTCAATCTTGAACCCTTAACAATTGGCCGTAGGGTGTTTGTGAAGTTTACCTACACTACTGGCGATGCTATGGGTTTGAATATGATAGTGTTGGCAACAAGTGCTGTTTGTGACAAGCTGGTTGAAGATGGGTATGCACCAAGGTATATCCTGCGCTCCAATCTGTCTCAGGACAAGAAGGTGTCTGCGCTCAATTATGTCACCGGATATGGGAAGGAAGTGGTGGCAGATGCCTTTGTGCCGAGTCGCTTACTCGAGCGTTATTTGGGAGTGACACCAGACCAAGCCCATGAGGTTTGGGAGTGTGGTGCATTAGGAAGCTTTCTTGCGGGTGCTATCGGTATGACGGCACAATACGCAAATGGCCTATCGAGCATATTTATTGCATGCGGCCAAGACGTTGCAAGTGTAGTAAACTCCTCAATAGGCACAATCCACTCTGAAGTGTGTGCAGACGGCCTATCTATTGGTCTGCATCTGCCAAATCTTGTTGTGGGGACGGTCGGTGGTGGTACTATTCTTCCTTCTCAGAAGTGCTGCTTAGAATTAATGGATTGTTTTGGGGCAAACCGGGCTGTTAAGTTCGCGGAGATTATTGCTGCAAGCTTACTGGCTGGCGAAATAGCGCTCTGTGGAGCAATGGCTTCTGGCAGTTTTGCTCTTCCGCATCAGGATGGACGGAAGAGGCGGGGTGTGTGAGGTTCTGATAGCCTGTGTTTTCTTCTGATCAGCTGTCTCTGGTCTTCTATGCTGCCGCCTGTTGGTTGACCGGGCTGGTAGATCTTGTATTGGGGTTTTCCGTTGGTATTACGGGCCAATGGCGGAGGTTGCACAGAAATTTCTTCTATATCTGTGTGACTGTGTGTGTATGGTCCTTTGCTCTCTCCATGCAGGTTGTCTCAGACTCTGAGAGACGGGCTTGGATCCTTTCCCTTATTCTTCACTCTGCAGTCTTGTTAATCCCATACGTTTACTTTCGATTTATCAACATCCTTTTGGGTTGTTGGTATCGGCAACTATTGTGGCTGGGCTGGCTAATTATTGGCGTCCTGGGATGGGGACTTTATTCAGGCTACGTTGTGGGTGGCGTGCACTCACCGCTTTACTTTAGATACTACTCCTCTCCCGGTCCATGGTACCCGCTGATGCTTGCCTATTTTCTTGGATACTCAGTCTTTGGGTTTGTCTTGGTGCTGAAGGCAAGAGCAAGTGCATCGCCGCAGCAAAGAAATCAACTCAATTTTGTGCTTGCCGCCAGCATGGTGGGCTTCTATGGCGGCAGTATGACATACCTCCCTGTCTATGGCATTCCCCCGATACTGCCTACCGTCATTGTTGTTCCTCTCTACCCGGTCTTGCTTGCATATGCCATTGTGAGGCACCGTATGCTAGACCTGAGTATTGCCTTGACGAGAACAGGTGCATGGGCGGTTGTCTATTTCTTTGTACTCGTTATTCCCGTGACGTTTTCGATTGCACTGAAAGAAACGTTGGAGCAGCTCGTTCCGGAGTATTGGTGGTTGTTTCCAGTAGGTCTGTATACGCTGTTAGCAGCATGTGCTCCGCTGGCGGCTGGAGTTGCGAGTAGAAGGGTAGAACGTCTTATCAGACGAGAAGAGCGACACTATCAAGATACTCTGCTCGCAGCAGCTTCAGGTATGACTAGAATACGGAATCTTGACCATCTATTTAGCCTGATCGTACGAGTCCTTACCAAAACAGTTGGTCTGACTCATGCAGCAATATTTCAGCTGGATAAGGATAGTACTGACTATGTGCAGCGCAAGCGGCGTGGCTCAATTGAATCGGAGGATATCGTATCCGTTCTTGCGGATGATCCGCTTGTTCATGCCCTAGAAACTACGAGAGACCCGCTGCTTTACGAGGATCTAGGTAGGTCATTTATTGAACAGCATGTTGATGATCCGACAATCCGTCGTTTACTCGCTGGAGCTGCCGCGCGGATGCAGAGCTTAAAGGCCGCGCTGATTGTGCCGTGTTTTGTAGAGAGAAGGCTGCTGGGGTTCATTGTCTTGGGTAACAAGAAGAATCGGGCGATCTTCTCAAAGGAAGACCTTAATGTATTCCGAGCGCTTGCTTCGCAGGCTGGTTTGGCGGTAGAAAACGCTCTCTTCTTCCAAGAAATCGAATCCACCCACGCCCAACTCTTCCAGTCTGAAAAACTCGCCACTGTGGGTCAGCTGGCTTCCGGTATGGCTCATGAGATTCGCAACCCTTTGGCCATTATTTCTGTGAAAGCACAGGCCCTGCGCATGCAGAATGAGCTCCCTCCTTTGGGGGAGCTGATGACTGTGATGACGGATATCGAGGGGCAGTGCCAGAGGGCTTCGGATATCATCCGGCGGCTTCTCCAGTTTTCAAAGGTGCAGAAGGGGAATGATATTATCGATATCAATCATGCGGTCGAGGAAACGATTGCCATGGTTAACCACCAGATCTCTCTCGACAATATTGAGATTGGTTTGAAGTTGTCAGACGAGACCCCCCGGGTTGTGGGGAACCTCAATGAGCTCCAAGAGGTTTTCCTGAATCTCATGATTAACGCAGCCCAAGCCATGGGGAATAAGGGCGGTAAAATAGCCCTCTCCACTGATGTGGACAAGGAAATGGTTGAGATCAAAGTAGCCGATACGGGCCCGGGGATTTCCGAAGAAAACCTCCGCCATTTATTTGATCCCTTCTTCACAACCAAGGATGAAGGCACGGGCCTCGGACTTTATGTTGTCCACCGCGTTGTGGAAAAGCACGTGGGCCACATCTGGGCTGCCAGCGAGGTGGGCAAGGGCACGACTTTTGTGGTTCGTTTGCCCTTGGCTACTGAGAAGGACATCCAGGAGCAAGAGGAAAAGACAGCCTGATTTGTGTTCCCACCCCGGGCTGAGATTCAATCTCCACCTGGGCTCCATGCCTCTCCAAAATCCCGTGCACCACACTCAGCCCCAACCCCGTGCCTTTGTCTTTGGTAGAAAAGAAGGGGTCCCAGATCTTCTTTAGGTCTTCCTTGCTGATGCCTTGTCCCGTGTCCGAGATTTCCACCTGAGTCCCGCCGTTTTCCATGGGCTGGGCTGATACGCTCAGCGTGCCGCCTTCGGGCATGGCCTGGAGGGCATTTTGGATCAGGTTGAGGAAAACCTGCTTGAGTTGCTGGGGGTCGGCCATGATGGACCCTAGCTGTTCTGAGACGCTTCTATTCACTTGTATCCGATTCTTAATTAGATCTGAACTCAACAGTTCGAGCGTCTCTTGCAGTGCAGTGCCGGGATTAACTTGTTCGAAGTCAGGGGGCTTGGGCCGGGCAAATTCCAAGATTTGATCCACGAGGGCTTTGATCCGCGCCGTCTCGGAGCTCAGCACCCTCTGGAGTCTATGGAGAAATTCCGGATCACCATGTTTTTCCGGCAAGTATTCCGCAAAGGTGGTTAGGGCTGATAGGGGATTCCTGATTTCGTGGGCCATGCCTGCAGCTAATTCCCCGGCACTGCTAAGGCGGGCTGTTCTGACAAGTTGATCTTGTGCGGAGTTTAGCTCTTCCAAATAGCGAATGTTCTCAATAGCAAGAGCTGTTTGAGTTGCAATAGCACCTAATGCGTCCAAGTCCTCAACACTAAATGCGCCCTCCTTTTTTTCGCCGATTTCCAGTAAGGCAACAGCCTTGTCGCGTGCAAGGCAAGGCAAGACAATGCCGGTTTCCTCGGCATGCATCGACAAGCCCCGACTCGCCTTCAGGACAAAAGCCTCGTCGGCCCCTTCTCTGATCCACACGGAGCAATGCGTGAGCTGCAGGGACATTGTGAGTAAGCGCACAACTGTCTCGGAGAGTCTGTCCAAGCCTCTGATGCGTGGCAATCGGATTGAGGCATCAACCATAGCCTGCCGTATAGAACGCTGGCGCTTCAGCAGCACCCTATTGAGTTGTGTCAGAAGAGCAGAGTAAACGACAGGGGCGATTGCAGCCAACACCAGAAATGATACTGCAGGATAGAGCCACCAAGTCTGTTGTTCTTCAGGGTAGTGACGGAAGTAAATCAAAAGCAAAAGGGGAATACCCACAGTGGCTAAATAGACAAAGAAGAACACCAGCACACGGGCAACTGCGACATGCAAATCGAGCAATCGATAGCGCGCGATAGCGATGCTCATGATTAGCGGATAGGCCGGCACAGTAGCATGGAGCCAGGGATACAGATCAATTCCGAATACCATGGGAAAGGCAGAACATCCGCCGGCAAATCCGAGGCCAGAGGTCCAAAGAAAGTAGGATATTTGGGTCTTGCGGAGACCATATGCCACTTTGGCAACGCGAATACCAAGATGATGCGCAAAAACAACAACCGATACAAAAAATAGGACGAACAACCCGTACAATGGCCCCGGTGGACTGTCCACATAGAACAGGCCGAAGACATACCGGGCGTCAATAATGAAAAGCCGAGTAAACCCAAGCATGTCGGTAACATTGGCGACAAAGAATACACTGCTTATTCCATAAATCCAGCGGAGGACTCTAGGCTTAGAGATTTGCAGGAACTCAAACACGAAGTGCAAAAAGAAGACAGGGATCAATGTGACGCCAAAGTGACCGATATACAGCCATTTGAGGGCAAGCTCAGGTGTGGCGGCTGTAGCGAACTTGAAAGAAGACAACCCCCAAAGGGCTACCGCTATATTGAAGACTACCCATATGCGGTGAAGACGCTGAGCCCCCTTGAGACTAAATAGGACCGCAAAGATGAGGGAGTTGATGAAGACGACTAGACCTGTAAATGCAAAGAAGTTCATTTTGTGAATTCCAGCCTCACGGTAGTTCCTGCCCCATCACTGCAAGATATTGCAGCTATGGCTCCATGCTGCTTCAGGATCCCGTGCACCACACTCAGCCCCAACCCCGTGCCTTTGTCTTTGGTAGAAAAGAAGGGGTCCCAGATCTTCTTCAGGTTCTCTTTACTGATGCCTTGCCCTGTATCCGAGATTTCCACCTGAGTCCCGCCATTTTCCATGGGCTGAGCAGATAAACTCAGCGTGCCGCCCCCGGGCATGGCTTGGATGGCATTTTGGATCAGGTTGAGGAAAACCTGCTTGAGTTGCTGGGGGTCTGCTTGGATAGACACAGTCTCATGGTTGTAATTCGTCCGGACCTTCACCCCATACTTGATGAGGTCATTGCTTACAAGATCGAGCGTCTCCTCCAAAAGCCCCGGGATGTCCACGCTCCCCATGACCGGCGGGGTGGGCCGGGCAAAGGCCAGGAGTTGCTGCACAATGAGATTCATGCGGGTGGTCTCGGAGCTTAGGATCTTCCCCAATTTATCCAGGAAGACCGGATCTTGGCGTTTTTCAGGGAAGTACTCGGCAAAGGTCTGGAGCGCAGTCAAAGGGTTTTTGATCTCGTGGGCCATTCCGGCGGCCAGGGTGCCGACTGCCCGGAGGCGCGCGGAACGGAGGACTTCCTCCTGCAGGCGTTCGTTTTCTTCGGCGAGTGCGTCTGGTGTCTTACGCCATATGAGTGCGTCCACCCAGCGTTGAAGCTGATTTCTTAGGGGCATGAAGAGGACAGAAATAAGGGTGACTGCAAGGATTGTAACGAATAGCCGCGAATAGCCGAATGTTTGCTGAAATATGCGCTCCACAAAAACAACGGTAACCAGGTACACAGTAGTCAGAATACCGATGAGCAGGGCATGAGAGACTGAGCGGCTCAGAACGACCCGGGCATCCATGAGATTATGGCGCTCGATGGCATATGCGGTGGCAAACGCATAGAGTGCGATCGCATAGGTTCCATAGGGCATGAGGATGGGTATCTCGATATTGAATGCTGGAAGGAAATTTGGAGCACCTCCGATATAGGCGATGAGCATAGACCACGCAAAGTACCTGAGCTGCTCTTTCTTCTCTCCAGTGGATTGGACGTAGGAGTGGAAGAGGAGATAGAGGCCATAGCATGTCCAAGCTGTCCAGACGACGAAGAAGGGGAAATATGCAACCCCCGGGTGATGAAAATTATAGAAGGAGAACTTTGGCTCAACAGTGTAGATGAGGATGTTAAGACAGTTCAATAGAAGAAAGAAGATGCCAGTTGCGTAGGAAGCCCAGATCATCCATCGTTTTCGACGTTGCTCCTTTGACTCAAGCAAACTCACCGCGAAGTGAGTGAAAAACACTGGAATAAAAATGACGCCCACATGAAATACCCGCCACAGAAGCAGGGCATGGGCTTGATCTGTTTCCGTCATAGCCATGGCCTGGATTCCACTCCACCAGGCAATAGACAATGAATATAAAGCAAAGGTGATATTAGTAGTGCTGCGTCTACCTTTCGAATAGACGTAGATGGCGAGCACTGAGTGCGTTACAGCCGTGGTCATTAGAGCGACAAAATAGTGAATCAACATGGCAGGATGATCCTTACTGTGGTTCCTCCCCCTGGGCCGCTTATGATGTCTGCCTTGCCCCCGTGTGCGCGCACAATGTTGTGCACCACACTCAGCCCTAGGCCCGTGCCTTTGTCTTTGGTGGAAAAGAACGGGTCCCAGATCTTCTTCAGGTCTTTGGATGCGATGCCGGTTCCGGTGTCCTCAAAACTCAGCTCGACAGACTTAACACCCTTACGGAGGCTAATTCTCAAGGTCCCGCCCTCCGGCATTGCCTCTTTTGCATTCAAACAAATATTGAGAATGGCTTGCTTGAGTTGTTGAGGGTCGGCTTGGAGAGTGTTTGCTGAGGACTCAAAGCATTTTTCCACACGGATGCCTCTTCTCAGAAAGTCGCTGCTCAAGAGTTCCAAGACTTCATCTATTGAAGCCGCTGGATCAAGCTTTTCTATCTGAGGGGCAGCAGGCTTGCCAAATGCCAAAAGCTGTTTGGAAATACGACTGATGCGATCGAGCTCAGGACCCACTACAGCCTGGAATTGCTGGATGAACTTTGGGTCGTTATGTTTCTCGGGTAAGTATTCGGTAAAGGTTTGAATCGCCGTGAGCGGATTCTTGATCTCGTGAGCCATGCCGGCAGCCAGCGTTCCCATAGCCTTTAGGCGCTCACTGTGAATGAGTTCTTCCTGCAGTCGTTCGTTTTCTTGGGACAGGGTCTCGGCAGACCCTTTCCACATATAGCGATCGGCCAGCTTCTGAAGGTAGTTGCGCAATGGCATGAACAGGAAAGAAATCAGTGCGACTGCCACCAGTGTAACCGCGAATTGCGAATACCCGAAGACTTGCTGGAACATTCTCTCGATAGCCAGCACGCTGAGCAAAT
>JAFGIU010000057.1 GCA_016929445.1 Candidatus Omnitrophota bacterium | reverse complement strand
CTTGGGAATCTTTGTGATATGGACGGCTTTCTTGTTTTTTTCGGGTTTTCGTTCTCCCGAAGACGGAACCCAGGTAGCGGAAGGGATTGCTCTTAGTCCTCAAACCCTGCAGACCGACGTAGAGCGCCAGGCTTTGACCCAGCGACTCCAGGAGGAGTTTTAAACCCCTCGCCCATGTCCAAGATACTCCTCATCAATCCCTCCTACTCGGGGACCTACGGTTCCACCAAGGTCGGAATCATCAATCCCATCATGCCCACCATGGGTTTGGCTGCCTTGGCGGGAATGGCTTTGGAGCGCGGGCACCAGGTGCGTATCCTGGACATGAGCCACTCGCCCTATGACTGGCGCCAGGTCCGCAAGATTCTGGTGGAGCAGAGGCCCGATGTGGTCGGGATCACAGCCACGACGCCTTTGGTGAACCAGCTTCGCGATATCTCCGTGCTTTGCAAAGATATTTCGCCGGATATTTTGGTTGTGGGCGGCGGGGCCCATATCTCGGCCATGCCTGCGGAAACACTGGCCGAGTCCTGCCTGGATGCGGCGATTCCCGGCGAAGCGGAATTTGTCTTTGCCGATTTGATCGACGGCAAGGATCCGAAGGACATCTCCGGTCTCTATTACCGCGACCGCGGAGGGGCTGTGCACTGCACAGGGCCGCGGCCGGTGCTTCAGAACTTGGATGATTTGCCCATGCCCGCCTGGCATCTGTACGATCCGCGCGAGTACAAGAAAAAGGTGAGCCGTCTCTATGCGAGCCACCCGCCGCTGACAACCGCGGAATTTTCGCGCGGGTGCGTGTTCAAGTGCGATTTCTGCGCCTCCAAACTCACCATGGCCCAGGGATATCGCAAGAAGTCTCCGGCGCGTTGCGCGGAAGAAGTGAAGTACTTGGAGAGCCTGGGGTGGAAAGAATTTTTGCTGACGGACGATATTTTTACCTCGGACAATCAATGGGCCGTGGAAGTGTGTGAATCCATCATCCGCAGCGGCGCCAAAATCAACTGGACTTGCACGAACGGCATCCGCGTGGAATCCGCCAATGACGAGCTCTTCCAGAAGATGCGCGGGGCCGGCTGTTATCGCGTGGCATTCGGATTTGAATCCGGTAATGACCGGGTTCTTCAGGGATTCGGCAAGGGAGGCAAGGCGACGATTGCGCAGGGCCAGGTGGCCGTGAAAATGGCGCGCAGGGCGGGTATCGATACCTTGGGTTTTTTTCTGCTGGGGCTTTCGGCCGATACGCGCGAAACCATGATGGACACGATCAACTACGCGCGCACGCTGGAGCTGGACATGCTGAAGTTCAGTGTGACCATTCCCTTCCCGGGGACGGCCATGTTCAACAACTACGTGGGGCAGGGACTGATTACTTCCTTTGATTGGGATAAATACCATCACTATTCTGATGAAGAGCTCTTCACCCACCCCGATTTTAGTTACACGGATATCCTGGAGTTTCTGAATCTTTCGTTCAAACGTTCGATTCTCGGTAATCCGCGTTTCATATTCCGGCGTTTGATGCGCGGTTTCCGGACAGGGGAGTTTTTTTGGGACCTCTATTACTTTCCGGGCTATTTAATGGCCTCTGCGCAGAACAGCAATCACGCCTCGCAGTATCACTACTATGCGGCGGAGCGGTGGCCGCGTTTTGAGTTCAGCAAGGAAAAGATACAAGGAAGAGAATGGCAAAAAGCCACATTGAGGGCCGACTCCTGAGCTGGCAGGAGTAGGGTACAATACTTCTATTATGCTCTATCACTTTTCCAAATATCATGGCCTGGGCAATGACTACCTGGTGATCGATCCCAACCGCGTGGGCGCAAACCTCACTCAGGAGCGTATCCGTCTGATCTGTGACCGTAACTATGGGGTGGGCTCGGACGGCATTCTTTACGGTCCGCATTTTCGAGACGGCCGGGTCGAACTGCAAATCTTTAACCCGGACGGGAGTGAGGCGGAGAAGAGCGGGAACGGCCTGCGCATCTTTGCCAGGTACCTGGCGGACGAGGGTTATGTGAAGGACGAGCATTTTGAAATTGTCACCATGGGCGGGAACGTCCCGGTGGATATTCTCGACAAGCAGAACTCACTTATCAAGGTGGGAATGGGCAAGGCGAGCTTCATGAGTTCCGAAATCCCCGTAACCGGAGAGGCCCGGGAGGTGATCGCCGAGTCCTTGCAGGTGGGGGGCGCAGCCTACGAAGCGACCTGCGTGACGGTGGGCAACCCGCACTGCGTGATTCCCATGCAGGAGATTTCCGAAGCGGCAGCCCGGGCGTTGGGACCGGCTGTGGAGAACCATGCTCAGTTTCCCAACCGCATCAACATGCAGCTCCTGAAAGTCCTGGACCGGCAGAATATCGAAATCCAAATTTGGGAGAGAGGAGCAGGGTATACCTTGGCTTCAGGCAGCAGCAGTTGTGCGGCAGCCAGCGCAGCGCGCAAGCTGGGCTGGGTAGATTCCGAGATCACCGTGCACATGCCCGGCGGCCAACTGCGGATCGGGATTTCAGAGGATTGGGAATTGACCCTGACCGGTCCGGTGGCCGGCGTGTTCCGCGGTGTATTTGATTTCGAACTCAAGCAAACTCTCTTTTGACTGTCATTCCCGTCAATGCGGGAATTTTGTTGTTTGCAGTTACCCAAGTGGATCCCCGTTTTCACGGGGATGACAACCTAATGAATACACGATATTACGTTACAGTCGAAGCCCGATTCGAGTCCGCGCATAACTTGCGCGAGTACTATGGCGAGCCCGAGCCTCTGCACGGCCACTCCTGGAAAGCCGAGGCTAAATTGACGGCCACGCAATTGGACCACGAGGATATTAGCGCCGACTATGTTCGGGTGAAAAAGGCCTTGGATGCCTTGGCGGCTCAACTGGACCACCGTTACATCAATGAAATCCCTCCCTTTGACCGGGTCAATCCGACCTCCGAGAATATCGCGCGTTGGTTTTACGAAGGCATGAACAAGCCCGAGATTTTGGGTGAGCTCGCTTTGCTCGAGTCGGTGACAATCTGGGAAGGCCCGGCCAACTCCATTACCTTTCAGCCTGTGTCTTCCCCCAACCCCGCCCTTTCCTGATGAAGAAGCAGCTCATTGCAACAGTTGGAGAACTGCAGAAGCATCCCAGCAAGAAGTTCGTTTACGAAAACGAGGGCTCCGAGCAGGAGGCCTTCTTAATCCGTTTTGAAGAAGCGTACTACGCCTACGATAATGTGTGCCCGCACCAGCATTGGAATCTGGACCTTGGAGATAACGAGTTCTTTGCTCCGGACGGAAAGCTTTTGATGTGCCAGGTTCACGCTGCCCTGTTTTTGCCTGATTCCGGGAAGTGTTATGACGGCCCCTGCTATGACCGCGACCTCCGCCGGCTTCCCTTGCTTATCGAGGAGGGCAAAATCTTCCTCCAGCTGGGTGCCTGACACCGAGCGTGGTGGAGCTGCTTACCGGCTGGTTTCTCCTGATACTTGTCTGATAGACACCCCCTGGCTGCCCTGCTAGAATACACAGGTTCCCCAGGAGGGCACAAAGGTCATGACCGAGAAGCACCTCCCAAGAACCAACCCCCTATGGGCCTTAAGCCTCTGTTTGGTTTTAGCGCTCTATCTACAATCTTCAGAAGCACTTAGTGAAGAACGTCCCTGGTACCGCAGCTTTTCCGCCGTTGAAACGGCTCAGACATTAGCCCGGATCGAGTCCCAGTCCCGCGAAGTGGGCCGTCAGGTTTACAATGAGCGCCTGGCGGATATCTATTTGCGGGAAGCCCAGTTCTTGCTCAAGCAGGGTTGGGCTTATTCGGCATTCCAAAAGGCTTCCGAGGCCGGCAAGCTTGATCCCAACAGTGACTTGGCGGAAGAGCTGGTGCTGGGCTTGCGGGATTCCCTGGAGGAGGCCCAGCCGCGCGGCCAGCCCCCGGACTTGTTCTCCGAATCCGAGTTGGATGCAATGCAGGAGCAGTTCCGGGTGCAGGCTGCCCTTGCCGATGTCAATCACCGCCGCCGCGTGACGGCGGATTTTTATTTGGAGCAAGCCCGGTATCTGGTGGACCAAGGCCGTTCAGATGAAGCCTATTGGAGAGTGCGGGACGCGGCTGCGGTCTCTCCCAAGAACGATGAAATCACCGCGCTCCTCAATCAGCTTGAATCAGAGAGGGAAAATCCTCAACAGGTCGCCGACCTCCAAGCGCGGCTGGGGAAAGAAGCTCAAGCCCGCCGCAGAGCAGAGGAAAATGTCGAGTTACTGCGCACTGCGCTTCAGGAGCGCGTGATCGAACAAGAGGCAGTTCTCGATGAGCTCGAAGGGATGAAGAAGCAGGTGGTGGAAATGATTTATGAGGAACACCCCTCTGAATCGCGCCTATCCCGTTGACCCGTATAAGGTTTTATGGTATTTCATAGACAGCCATGAGCGATTCAACTCCGTTGGATGAGCGACTTATTGAATCGGGTCTTCTGACCCGGCAGCAACTGGATGAAGTTCGATGGAGCGCGCGCAACAGCGAGCGTTCTATTTGGGCGGAACTTGTCCGTTCAGGCCTTCTAAACCAGGAACAGCTGGCGTGTTTTTTCGGAGCCCAGCTATCTGTGCCCTATGTGGACCTTTCCGCCTACCGCTTGGGTCTGAACCTTTCCCAATATGTTCCCGAACACTTGGCCCGTGAGTTTTTGGCTGCTCCGCTCTTTGAAGTGGAGGGAACGCTCTATGTGGCCATGGCCAATCCCTTGAATCTTTCGGCGCTGGATGAGATCCGGCGCAGTTCCCAGCTCGATGTGGAGGCGGTGATTGCCTCGGGAAGACAGGTTTTTTCGGCGCTGGACGCCATTTACGGAAGTCCGGGGCCGCCGCTGGATGCCTTTTCTTATTATGAAGGTTCCGTTGCTCCGGGTTCCCCGCAAACGCGGGAATCCACGCGCGTGCCTTTCGTGAATCCAGCGACTTTGGAGTTCACCGACCACTCAATTCGATTGATTACCGACGGTCCTGTCCAAGCTTACACCGAAGATCTCAGTGCCAAGGGGGTTTCCGTGCGCACAGCGGTCTTTCTGCCTAAGGGCACGCCTGTGAAGGTGACCTTGGATTTGGCGGCCCAGCGCGATTGGGGCGGGCCGGCCCCTGTGTGCGCGATGGCGCGAGTGGCCCATGCTTCCAGAAGCTTTCCGGCCAAGGACGGTTCAGATCCCTATGTCCTAGGCGTGGAGTTTTTAGATCTGGACTCGGAGACAGCCCAGGCGTTGGACCGCTGGGTGAATGCCCGGTCCCAGACCTGAGGACGCATGCCCGCGAGATACGTTTCCAGCCCCCTCTATTCCAGCCTTCGCGGTAAACGCGTCTATATCAGTCTTACCGTTGCGATTCCTCTGACCATTGCTGCCTTGGTTTTTGGCTATGGGATCATCTACCTGGGTGTCTTTGATTCCTTTGTGTCCAGCGGCGCGGCCCCGGCAGGCGCTGCGGAGCTTGCCAGGGCCATGGACCGCCTAAAGACCCTGCTTATTTCGAGTCTGTTTATCTCCTTGATTATCGGCGCAGGTTTGGCCTACGGCATCACCCTGCCTTTGCGCCACATGATTACCGCAGCTGAACGCGTTTCCGGAGGGGACCTAACCCAGACCCTGGGTATGCTGCGGACGGACGAAATCGGTTCGGTGGGAGCGGCCTTTGACGAGATCCTTGTGTCCGTGAACCGGCACATTCTCCAGGGATTGGGGAGCGGGTTCTTGAGTTTGAACCAGAAGGGGCGTGTTGTGGCCATGAATCCCACCACTGCGCGTTTGATTTTGGGCGCGGACTCACAAAGCGCGGTGGGCAAGAAAATTTCCGAAGTCTTTCCCAAGATCCAAGAGAACGCTCCCTTCTATGAAGTTCTGGACTGGGCCATGAAAGGAGGGCGTGTCAATAAGTCCTCGGACATGACCTTGCATACTGCGGAAGGCCGCTCGGTCTCTGTCAAACTCAACACCGCTTTGCTGAAGCGCGAGGACGACACGGTTGTGGGCGTGGCCATTCACCTAAAAGACCTCAATGAACTTGAGGAAGAAAACCGGCGTATGGCCAGTCTGGACAAGCTCGTGGGATTGGGGGAACTGGCTGCCAATCTGGCGCATGAAATCCGCAATCCGCTGGGGTCGATCAAGGGCTTTGTGGAGCTTATCGGCGAGGACATGCCCGAGGATGCGCCGAATAGACGGTACGTGGGTTTGCTTCTAAAGGAAGTGGACCGGGTCAATCTTTTGGTAGAACGATTGCTGCGTCTTTCACGCCCTGAGCCCGAGGAGAAAGTTCACGAGGCCTTAGACCTGCACAAGCTGCTGGACCACTGTTTGCTCTTAGCCGGACTCAAGGAGTTGGGGAAGGAGCGAATTTCTATTGTCCGGGAGTACAAGCAAGAGGCGGCCAAGCTGTATGGGAATCTGGATTTGCTTCAGCAGGCTTTCTTGAATATTGTATTGAATGCCGCCCATGCCATGCCTGATGGCGGTATCCTGACCTTGAAAACCCGGGCCATCGACGAAGGGGCAAAGGCCCAGGTGGAGATCCGGGATACAGGCTTCGGGATTCCTGCGGAAAGACTCGACAAGATTTTTGAACCCTTCTTTTCCACCCGCACGGGAGGAACGGGATTGGGTTTGGCCATTGCCCAAAGAAATGTAAACCATCATGGGGGAGAGATCCAGGTGACGAGCGTGGAAGGGCAAGGCACAAATTTTACAGTGACACTGCCGTTGCAGTCTCAGAACAAAGGTTGAGGATGAGCAAAGCCGAAGATAGAGAAAAAGTTCTGGTGGTGGACGATGAAGAGGGGATGCGTCTGTACCTGCGGGATGCCCTGCAGAAGGTGGGATATGAAGTAGTGCTCACATCCTCGGGCGAAGAAGCCTTGGAAGAGATGCGCCGTTTTCCTTATAAGGTCGTGGTCACGGATATTCGCATGCCGGGAATGAGCGGTTTGGACGCCCTGGAGGAGATGAGCCGTATCCGGGAACATTTTTCATCCATTGTGATCACAGCCCACGGACAGGAGCGCATGCCGACCGGCGAACTGGGGAAGGTGACGGTGGAGTACCTGACCAAGCCCTTTGAGTTGAGCAAGATCCGCGAGTCGGTGGCCCGGGCCATAGGGCAGACAAATACGTTGGTTGGCGGGGACTTTCTGGTTGGCGGGGAGATTGTCGGAACCGGGATGGGCATGACGCGAGTGCGGGAGATGATTGCGACTTTGGCTGATACGGATGTCACGATTCTCATTCAGGGCGAGAGCGGTACAGGGAAAGAGTTGGTCGCGCGCGCGATTCATCGCGAAGGAGCTAGGGCAAACAGGCCTTTTGTGGGCCTCAACTGTTCTGCGATTCCCGAGACTCTCTTGGAAAGTGAACTCTTCGGCCATGAGAAGGGGGCTTTTACCGGCGCAGAATCCGCAAAGCCCGGCAAGTTTGAGCTGGCCGAAGGGGGGACGCTGTTTCTCGATGAAGTCAGCGACATGAGTCTTTTTACCCAAGCCAAGTTGTTGCGTGTGCTCCAGGAAAAGGAATATGTGCGGGTCGGAGGGACCGGGCCGGTTCAGGTGGATGTGCGGATTATCGCCGCCACACACAAGAATCTGGAGGCCGAAGTCGAAAAAGGGAACTTTCGCGGGGACCTCTTTTACCGGTTGAGCGTGGTTCCCTTGAGGATTCCCAGTTTGAGGGATCGCCGCGAAGATATCCCCCAGCTTTTAGATCACCTAATCTCCCAGTATAACGGAGCGCTGAATCGCCGGATACACCACATTACTCTTGAAGCGGTTGAAGTGCTGATGAACTATGACTGGCCCGGCAATGTGCGCGAGCTCGAGAATGTTTTGCAGCAGGCTATAGTGCTGGCCAAGTGTGAAGAATTGGGTCTTGAAGATTTGCCGGATTTGCTGCGCAAGACGAAACCAAAGCCGGGTTTGGATCTTTCGAATGTGGACCCGTCGCGTCCTCTCAGGGAAATGCTCGAGGATGTCGTGGCTCAAGTGGAAAAAAGGGCGATTGCAGAGGCCCTGGGACGCGTGCGGGGTAGCCGGACGCGTGCTGCGGAGGAGTTGGGTATTAGCCGCAAGAGCCTGCACAACAAGATGAAGAAGTATAATCTCTTTGAGAAGGGGGACGAGGACAATCCGGAAAACGGGTAAGCGATTACCCATCTGAGTAATGTCTTTCCCGGAAGTTCATTGATACACATCAGGTTAAACTCTCTAAGAAAGCCCTTAACATAAATCACAATAGACCCTACTGAAAAAGAAGAACACATTCTCAAAATTGGCACATAGCTTGCTACCTTACATAACCTGAACTCCTATTCTGTCCCCATTGGAACGGGCAGGGCTGTGGGTATCAAGGGTACAAATCAACCGCTGGAGGTGCAAGGTGATACGGATGCAAAAAAGATCAGGTTTCACCCTCATCGAGCTGGTCATGGTTATCGTTATTCTCGGTATCCTGGCCGCTGTGGCGATTCCGCGTTTTGTAAGTTTGCAGGATGAAGCGCGTAATGCCTCTGCTGAGGGAAGTATTGGTGGTATGAGAACAGCCGTAAGCGGCTACTATGCTGAGACAGCCGCTACATTGACATCGGGTGCGACTTTCCCGGCGGCGATGGCGACATCATTATTTGCCGATGGTACAGTTCCGACCTTTGAATCACCGTACACGTACAGTTATAGCTCGGGTACCGGTGTTGTGACCAAGGGTACAAACGGTTAAACAGTATGGCCGAGTCGAGCCTGGGGTGTGGATATGAGACCGGCTGAAGGGTTTACATTGATCGAATTGGTCATGGTGATTGTTATTCTCGGTATCTTGGCCGCTGTGGCAATTCCTAGATTTGTCGAATTGAGGGATGAGGCGTCCAACGCTGCTGCAGAAGGGAATGTGGGGAATATGCGGACGGCAGTAGGCAGTTATTATGGTGAGACCGCCGCGACTTTGGCATCGGGTGCCACCTTTCCAGCGACCATTATGACCAGTTTGTTTGCTGATGCTCAGGTTCCGACCTTTGATTCGCCGTACTCTTACACTTATGCCTCCGGAACAGGCGTGGTCAATAAGGTAACTACCGGTTGACCGGTTTGGAGGGGGGAGTCGAAAGGGGAGAAGGCATTGCCTTCTCCCCTTTTTCGTTTTTAACTGAGCTTTTTGGGTGTCAGGCACCCGGTCAACCAGCATATTCGGGTTTGAAGAAGCGGTTACTATCGGTGAGGTTGGCGGAACTGCTAGGTGCTCGACACCCGCTGCGGAGCAGAGTCCGTCATCACGAGGAACCCTTCGGCCGGGCTCAGGGTAAACTCCGCGACACGGTGATCTTTACGGAACACAGATCCCTTCTCCGCCACAAGTTATGGCGGCTCGGGATGACGGCTTATTTAACTTAGCTCATACAAGTAATAAGTCCCGTCGCCTGCAAGGGGTTTGAGGTGGTTGTCCCGAAACCTTTGGAAGCGCTCTGCTTCAGCCTTGCTGAGTTCCGGTGCTCCGAACTCGGCCCAGGCCTGCTCGTTGATAAGTAGGTGAGTCACCCCATCTTGGGAGAGCGCCATTGCCAGACCGGAATCTGAAGCGCTGTGGCGGATGTTTTCCAGAAGCGTGTGCTCCTGGAAAAGCGGATCTTCAATATACGAACGATTCGCATAGTAGGCGATATTCCCCAAGTGCACAAAGAGCACGCGGGCGTCGTGAGGCAGGTTTCGATTCATGTGATTGACAGCTGTGTAGCTGGGCAGCCTGGACGCGAGCCAGTGCTCGCGTGAAACTTCCCTCTTCCAAATAGGGGCGGGCCCGTCGTTAATGGCGCGAGCCAGAGTGGGGCCAATGTTCCAAACGCAGGTGAGTGCGAGTACGATCCCCAGCCACTGTGCCGCTCGCGGCCAAGCTGCGCGGAATTCTCTGAAACAAGGGCCCCAGCCCAGCGCAAAGATTGCAAGGCCCGGCAACAGCAGGCGGGCTTGTTGGCTCATCCCGGTCCAGAGCGCAAAAGAGAGGCCTGCATAGAGCGCGACAAAGCGTATTGGGCGCGCCACTCGACCGATGCCTAACAGGGCGGGAGTCATGAGCAAGTATCCGGGGCCGATCCAGCCGTCAAAGTGAGCAATCCCTTCGGTACCGTACGCGCTCAGCCGCCAGGGCAATAGCAGCAGGTCCGGGACTCGGGTTCCAAAGCCATAGGTTCTGAGAAATTGAGCAAAGAGGGCGGCGCGTTCTGCATCCCAGTCCGGCCCGCCGAACACGGAATACAAGAAGGGCATGATGGGATTCCCGGTAAAGGCCAGGTTTTTGAGATACCAGGGGGCTCCCAAGACCAGGGCGGGCAACAGAAACAGGCCGAGGAGCTTAAAAGTCTCTTTAAAGGATTTTCGTTCATTGAATGTGTAGGCCAGGACGAGAAGCGGCAGCATCAGCAGGAGCCGCATGCCCAAGTATTTGACGCCTAGGGCCAATCCCGTGAAAGCGCCGGCTATGCAAAGACGCTGCGGATTGGCGTTTTCCATCCAGTCCAACACATAGAGCAGGGCGAGGAGCTCGGCCCAGGCCAAGGCCAGATCCACATAAGCCCAAGGTCCTATTTGGCCGAGCAAAGGAGTGGAATAGAATAGACTCGTTGCCAGAAGGGCGATGCCGTCGGGGCAGCGTTTTCTCAAAGCGGCAAAAAGTGTGAGCGCGCAGGCAAGGCCCATGAGCGTGTGCAGAAGTTTGGGCGAGTAGTCCGGGGCAAGGGCCAGGGCCCAGGTATAGACCATTTCCAGAGATTGGGGGAAGCTGGAGTACAGATTCTGGGGCATGAGGGCAATACCCCCGGTTTGCAGGTAGAACTGCGGCAAAGTGAGATGATAGTTGAGAGCATCCCTGCCAATGGGCGGGCCAAAGGACAAGTAAGCTTGTAAGGCAAAGAGCAAGAAAATCAGGGTCCAGCCCCAGGCAGCGGGAGGCAGCTTTAGGCAAAGCGGCTTCTTCCTTAACAAATAGGGGAGGGAGCGCTGAGCCCATCGCAGGCAGAGTCCGGTCCAGCCCGCCGCGTAGAGAGATCGAAAGACGGGGATATGAAAGCCTCCCAGGAGGCCGAGACCGAGGGTGAGCAGGGAAAAGAGCAGAAAGCCCAGGCCTGCAAAGCTCAGTGTTTGGATTTCCGGAGCAGGAGAGAACCTGAACCGGTTGAGGACAAAACGACCCAGCTCGTAAAATACGAGCCAAATCCAGAGTGTAAAGAGAATGCCGGAAGAAAAAGATCCGATTGTCGAAGAGGCCATAGCTCATTCTAAGTCCAGCCCGGAGACGGAGCAAATCCGGCCGGAGGATGTGCTTATCCCGCCGGCCACGGCCAAGGTCCGGGTGTGGGAATCCTGGATTATGGAACGCTTTATGGGGTTTGTGGCCCGTTGGTATTTGCGGCGTCCGGATCAGGCAGGTATCCTGGCCGTCAAGTTTCCCGATTTCAAGTCCGCCTTCCATGGTTTCATGAATGAACTTTATTTTGTTTTGGGCCGGGAGCGGGGATTCAAGCTGGTGACCATCAATCTGGAAGCCACGAATGCCTGCAATTTGGCTTGTGCCATGTGTCCCGTCAATCACGGGATGGAGCGCAAAAAGGGCCTGTTGGATTTCGATCTTTACAAAAAAATTGTGGATGAGCACCCGGAGCTGGAATTCATCCTGGTATTTCAGTGGGGTGAGCCCATGTTGCACCGGCGGATTCTGGAGATGATTCGCTACGCGCATGACCGGGGCATCCGCACCATGATGACCACAAACGGGACTTTCATGAGCCCGCAGGCCATTAAGCGTATCCTGGAGTCCGGCCTGGATCGCATTACGTTTTCAGTGGACGGCTTGGGGGACACACACACAAAGATTCGCGGCTTTGAGTACGAGCAACTCAAACGCAATATTCTGGAATTCAAAAAGATGCGTGATGCGACCCATAGCCCTCTCAAGATCGATACTTCCATGGTGGTTTGGGAGGAAACTGAGCGGGACGTTGCGGGCTACCGGCAGGAATGGGGGCCGATCGCGGATCGCGTGCAGCTCATTCCCAAATTGGAGGAGCACCCGCGGGAGCACAAATGCCGGGAGCTTTGGCGCGGGAGTGCCATTGTCTTGTGGGACGGGCGGGTGACCGTGTGCTGTGCCGATTCGGAGGGTGATCTGGTGATCGGCAATGCGCGGGAGACTCCGGTTAGGGATTTGTGGAACGGCGGCAAGATGCGCGCATTGCGCCGCAGTCACCGGCGCAAGAAGTTCTTTAGCGTATGTAAGGACTGCGGGGAATACCGCAGCCCGGAAGCGAGCCCGAGGTTTAGTTGACCCTAAACTCTAAAGGTATTCGGATTCTGGATAAGTACGCCTGCTATGTGCTCTGTGTGGCGCTTCAGCTTGTGTTGCCCTTGCGTTTGTTTTTACGCCGGCTTCTGGGGATTATCCCGCCGGATTCTCAATCTCCATCCAAGATTCTCCTCATCAAGTTTCCGGGTATCGGGAACCTTGTGATGCTTCTGCCCACTGTGCGGGCGCTTCGCGTCCATTTTGACCAGTCCGAGATTCTGTTTCTTACCTTGCGCCAAAACGCGGGCTTGATGGAATCCGTTCCGGATGTGGACAGAGTGCTTTATCTGGATACGACCAGCGCCTTTCATTTTGCTGTTAGCCTGTTGAGACTCTTCTGGCATCTGTCCGTGGAGCGGGTCGATATGGTCCTGGATTTTGAACAGTTTGCCAAGACCGCCAGTGTTTTTAGCGCTTTGACTGCCGCGCCCTACCGTTACGGATTTGAGACGCCCGGGCAGATGCGGGGCTTTGTGTATACCCATCCCGTTGACTATCCGGAAAACCGGCACATGGTGCCGGCCTTTGCCGCAATTGCGCAAGCCGCCGGAGTGCCTTGTGAGAATCTGGAGCCGGTGGCTATTCCTTATAAAGCAGAAGAGGCCCGGCGCGTGGAGCGCTTATTGGCGGATCAGGGCATCGGGCAAGAGGGCCGCATTGTCTTGATCCATGCGGGATCCGGGGAGAATTTTGCGGAGCGGCGCTGGCCGGAGAACTCTTTTGCCCAACTCGCAGACCGGTTGGCCGCGGAGTGCGGGGCGCGGGTGGTGTTTACGGGCACACGCGCGGAAAACGCTCTTATTGAGCGCATCCGTAACAAGATGGAGGCTTCTTCCGCGAGCGTGGCCGGGAAAATCAATCTCACTGAACTGGCCGCTCTCACAGACCGGGCTTACTTGGTTCTTTCCAATGATACGGCCCTGGCGCATTTCGGGTGCGCCATGTCCACGCCTGTGGCAGGTTTTTATGGGCCCAACACCCCGGTCCTTTACGGCCCCTGGGGCGGGGAGCAGCACACGGCCTTTTACCATCGCCTGCCCTGCAGCCCTTGCATTACGAATCTCAATCAAAAAACCAGCAGTTGCCAGTTTCCGGTGTGTATTTGGAGCATTAGCGTGCAAGAGGTTTTTGACACGCTCAAGGCGCGCTATTTTTCTGATGAGCCCCGGGAAGAGCCTGGGCAGGGCTTGGACACGAATTGGCAAGAGGAGTTATCCATGGCAGTGCCGGAGCACGGAAAGTGCCATCTTTGCGGGTCTGCGCAGGTGCGGATGTATTACCCCTTGCAGCAGCGGCGCTATCCCTATTTTTTCGGAGAGCTCTATCGCTGCGCGGATTGCGGTTTGATGCAGAGACGTTTGATGGAGGGTTCGGAACGGGCCTTGCTGAGTTTTTATAATGATCGCACGTATTTTGAACAAGGTCAGTTGCATCGCTATGGACAGGATTATCGCAGGCGTTTGAGCCGTAAGGAGATAGCGCTCTACCGGCGGGCTCTTTGGGAAATGCTCAAATACCGTCAAAAGGGGCGCATCCTGGAAGTGGGCTCGGGCATGGGTATTTTTTTGGACATGGCCAAGGGGGCAGGTTGGGCCGAGCCTTGCGGGGTTGAGATCTCCCGGCATGCAGCGGAGTACGCGATGGAGCAGTTCGGCGTTGATGTCCACTGCGGCACGCTTCAAGATGTGCCTCATGCCGATGCCTCCTTTGATGTGGTGGTGTTCTGGGATACCTTGGACCACTTGCCGGATCCATTCACGGATCTGCGCACAGCCTACCGCTTGCTGCGGCCAGGCGGTCTGCTTTTAGTGGTGGCCCAGAATGCGGAAAGCCTGTTGATGCGCGTGGCGCGCATGATCTACTTGGGCAGCTTTCACTTCTTTGACCGTTACGTCTACGATTTATACGATAATAGCCATACGTATTTCTTCGGACTCCAATCGCTCAAACAGCTTTTTCAGAATGAGGGCCTGCAAGTGGTTCAAGTTGTGGGGGAGGACGCCGACCCCAGCAAGCGCTGGGATAAACCCGGTTCCTTGAATAAAGTCACGCGCGCAGGGATTGCCGCGGTGAATCAGACAGCGCGGTGGCTGGGCGGGCAGTATCGCATCGGGGTCTATGGGCAAAAACCCGAGGCCGCGGAGCTGAACGGGTGAACGCGCTCTCCGCACTGGCCGCGCGCATGTTCGCCACCAACTTCAAACGCCTGCCTTTTCCCTATAAGCTCACACTCATCTTGACGTACACCTGCAATTGCCGCTGCAAGATGTGCAATATTTGGCAACGCGATTCCAGCGCTCAGATGAGCCTGGACGAATACCGCGAATTTTTTCAGAAGTCCAACCGGTTTTCCTGGATTAATTTGAGCGGCGGTGAGATTTTTATGCGCCCGGATCTTATTGAGATCGTGAAGCTCATGATCGGGAACTGCAAAGACTTGTACTTGATTGATTTCCCGAGCACAGGTCAGCAGACCCAGTATATTGAGAAGAAGGTGCGGGAGATCCTCGATCTCAAACCCAAGCGGCTCTTGGTCACGCTGAGCCTGGACGGCACGCGGGAAGGTCACGATGAGATTCGGCAAGTGGAGGGGGCATGGGAGCGATGCACGGATACCTTCAATCTTTTGCGGCAAATTAACCGCGAAAATTTCGGAGTCTATTTTGGGCTCACGCTTTCCGGTTTTAATGAGGGCCAGTTCCCTCAGGCGGTGAAGGATGTGCAGGCTAAGCTGCCCTATGTGACGCACAAGGATTTTCATGTTAACGTGGCGCACGAGTCCGGGCATTACTATCAAAACGGGGGGATGCCCCGGGCCTCGCTTGAGGGACTGCAGGAGATCCTGGGGGAGATCCGAAAGCTCAGGGGGAAGCCAAGAAATCCTGTGGCCTGGCTGGAAGACCGTTACTTGGCTCTGGCCCCGGAGTTTGCGCGCTCGGGTCAGTCGCCTATGGTATGCCAGGCATTAGCCTCCTCGGTTTTTATCGATCCCTTCGGGGATATTTATCCTTGTTCGATTTATGACCGGAAGGCGGGCAGTCTGCGCGGTTGCGATTACGATCTGGCCCGTTTTTGGCAAGAGAATGAAACCAAGAATCTAAGGAAGGAGATCGAAGAGGGGAAGTGCCCGCAGTGCTGGACGCCTTGCGAGGCCTATCAGACCATTCTCTCTCAGCTCTCCAAAACTCTATTTCAATAACCATGTTTTTATCAAATGCTGAAACCATTTTCAGAGGCAGATTCACCCGGTACCTGATCGGGGGACTCGCCCTTGTGCTTTTGGGGGCTTTGGCTTATTTGCCGAGCCTTCAAGGGGAGTTTGTGTACGACGATGTTTCCTTTATCGTGGAAAACACGGCCAAACACGACTTGTCTCAATGGCCTTCCTATTTTCTGAGTTCCCGGGCAGTTTCTTCCGAGGATCATCAAATTTACCGGCCCTTGCGCACCCTTTCTTATGCCCTGGAGTGGCGGGCCTTTGGGGCGCATCCCTGGGGTTACCATTGCACACAGGTGGTCTTGCATTTGCTCAATGTCCTGTTGGCCTGGTGGTTGGGGATCCGGGTGTTCGGTGATTTTGCCTGGATGGATCAGAAACGCGCTATGGAGGCGGCCTGGTTTGGGGCTGCGGTCTTTCTTTTGCATCCGGTGCAGGTCGAGAGCGTGTATTGGATTTCCTCGCGCGGGGATTTGCTCTATGCATTCTTTGCCCTGTGGGCGCTCTTGGCCTATAGGCTCTATCTGGTTGAAGGCAAACGCTGGGCCCATTTCTTCAGTACTGCGGCCACGCTCCTTGCGCTTTTGAGTAAGGAGACTGCCGTGGTACTGCCTTTCTTGCTCCTGACCTATGCCTTTTGTCTTGGAGACCGTATCCGTATCCGGCGTTTGGGCAGACTCATTCGGACTATTAAACCGCATCTTATTTTGGTAGGCGTCTTCTTTCTGGTGCGTCTTTTTGTGGTCGGTTCGGTGGCGCAGAGGGGGTATTGGGCCGGAGGATTTTGGCCCACCTTGTGGACCGTGCCCAGTATTGTCTATGGGTATTTTGAACTCCTGCTTTTTCCGCATCCGCTCTATGTGATCCGGCAGGTTTCGGCTGTGAGCACTGCTTCGAGTGGCGCTTTTTGGCAGCCGCTGATTTTGATGGGGACCTTGGCGGGCGCGCTCTTGTGGGTAGGCCTGGGCCGGCGTTGGATCATTATGGCTTTGGCCTTGGCCTTTTGGACTCTTCTGCCTGTTTCCAATCTGGTTCCTTTCCGGGGGATCATGGCCGAGCATTTTCTCTATTTGGCGGTGCTGGGTTTTGGCTGGATTTTGGGAGCGGTTTTTGTGCGGCTGTGGAACCGGTCCTGGAATGAGGACCGCGCCCACAAGAAGGAGCGCCTGGTGCCCAGCCTTTTGGCGTTTACGATGCTTTTGTCCTATGGCCTGTTCACACTGGAGCGGGGAGAGGACTGGCAGAATGAATGGACTCTTTGGAGTCATGAGGTGGAAGCCGCGCCGGCCTCATTTCAGGCTCATATTGGTTTGGGCCTGGCGGCCGCGCATCGCCAGGATTTTCTCCTGGCCGAGGATCAATTCCGTAAAGCCATTTCCTTGCGCGGGGACAGTGGGTTGGCTCATTACGGTTTATCGCTCACGCTCATGCATCAGAACCCCCAGCGTTTGGAGGAGTCCATGGTTCATGCGCTTCTGGCGCAGCAGTTCAACTATCCGCAGGCCGGCCAACTGCTCCGGCACCTGTCTTTGCTAGGGGTTTGAGATGCTGCAACGCCCGTCTGTTCGCATCCAGCTGTGGGCAATTCTTCTTCTGGCTTTTGTGGCCTATTTACCGGTGCTCAAAGCAGGCTTTGTCTACGACGACCACTTCTTTATCGCAGGCAACTCGCATCTTCAGACCTTGAGAAATATCCCCGATTTCTTTCTGCGGCCGCAGCATACCCTGGCGGATGATATTGTCTGGGACGATATTTTCAGGCCTTTGCGCACCACGAGTTTTGCCTTGGATTATTTTGTGTGGAAGCTTAATCCGCTGGGCTATCACTTGAGCAGTCTGGGTCTCCACCTTTTGACCGTCCTGTTGGTCTTCTTGTTTCTTAGTAAGTTTCTGGAATCTGAAGCAGCGCTCTGGGGGACGGCCCTATTCGCCTTGCACCCTGTGAATGTTGAAGCTGTGGCCTGGATTTCGAGCCGGGCGGATGTCTTGTGCGCGCCGCTGTATTTGGGCGCCTTTCTCTGCTATGTGCGTTCGAGGCGTACAGAAGCCGGCGGCCAAGGCTTGCGCCTGTTTTCCTGGAGTCTGTTTCTGTTGGCGGCCCTGGCCAAGGAAGTGGCCCTTACGCTGCCGCTGGTTCTTTTGGTTTGGGAGGCTTTGTTTGGATCCAAGAGAGCTGAGCAAAGTTCCGGAGCCTTTTCCCGGTACCGTTTCTTGATTCCGTTTTTTGCCACGGCAGTCATCTATGCCGCGATTTGGATGGGCGTTCTCGGAAGGACGAGTCAGCGCACATGGCATGGCGGCACGCCGTGGACGAATTTGGCGACTGCCTACTATGCCTGGGCGAGGGCCTTTTCGCTGCTGCTTATGCCGCTTGGTTTGGCGCCCGACCATCCGGTGCCGCCCATTACAGGCATTGAGCCCAGACTTTGGGTGGGCTTGGGCTTTGCGGGTTTCCTGTTGTTTTGTGTCGCTGATCGCCTAAGGCGCGGGGACCGGATTGCGGTTTTCCTGATTGCTTTTTCTTTCCTGGTCTATCTGCCTACCTCGAGTTTAGTTCCCTTAAATGCGTTGGTGGCTGAGCGATTTTTGTATTTGCCGCTAATCGGATTGGCCGGGTTGCTGGGTCGTTATCTTTGGGATAAAGGAAAGCAGGGCCCTCAATATGTGGGGGTGCTGCTTGTATGCGTGCTGGGGGCGCTGACACTTGCGCAGGCTGCAGTGTGGAGGAATGATGCCCAGTTGTGGGACTCTGCTTTACAGGCAGAGCCGCAGAGTTTTGCCGCGCACTTCAATACCGGTATCCGTCTCAAGGGCGCAGGCGCTTACTCAGCGGCCTTGGCGCATCTGCGTAAGGCCGTGGCTTTGGAGCCGGACAATGCGCATGCGCACTACTACCTGGGTTCCGACTATATGCAGGAGGGCAATCTGGGGGCGGCAGAGAGGCATTACGAGCGGGCTTTGCAACTGGTCCCGGACTACGCCAATGTGCTTTTTGATTTCGGGGTTCTCCGTTGGAAACAGGGAGACCTGGTGGAGGCAAGGAAGATCTTTGAAGAGCTGCATCAGGCGTATCCGGAAAACCAAACCGTGACTTGCTATTTGCAGCACACCGGGAACCCCCCACAACCAGGGACAGGTCTCTCGAATCCATTGCAGCATAGCGGGTTACGCGAGGTCCGTCCCCCTATCGCCGTTCATCACCGGTGAAGGGGATGGGGACGGATCTCATGTAACCTATTATACGGTATAGGGATGGCGAGACCTGTCCCTAAGAATGGCGAATATGCATATTTTTGCTCAGAGCCGGAAGAAGGAACGCATTGTTATTTGGATGCTGATGGGGGTATTCCTCGTGCAGGCTTTCTCGAGTGCTGTTCTCAAGGCTCCTGCGGGCGATGAGTTGCTCTACATGGACTCCGCTCAGTATCTCTACGAAGGCTCGCGCTGGGCTGTGCGCGAAAACCTCACCCACACGCCGCTGACTTCCTATTTGCACGGGTGGCTTTCGGCTTCTTTTGATTATAAGAACCCTGCTGTGCGACTCATGCTGTGCCGTCTCTGCATGCTTCCCTTTGTGTTTCTTTTTTTTGGAATTCTCTGGCTTTGGGGCCGCAGGGCCTGGGCCCCGGCTGCCGGGCTTTGGGCTGCAGGCTTGGCAGCTTTTGAGCCCAATCTCTTAGCGCATGCACGGCTGGTGAACACGGACTTTCCCATGGCAGCCATGGCCTTGCTGTGCTTTTACGCGGTTTGGCGGGCCATTGAAAAACCGTCTGCATTGGGCTATGCGTTGGCCGGGCTTTGCATGGGCTTGGCCCTGGGCACCAAATTCACGGCAGTCCTTGTTTGGCTGAGTGCTTTTCTCATTCTGGGAATTTTCGCGCCGCGAAATCACAAGGGGCTGGGCTATCTCGGGATTGTCTGTCTGGTTTCCTGGATTGTGCTTTGCACACTTTACGGATGGCAGGGGGTCGGAGAGGCCCCGGACGCGCGCTGGTTTACGAGTGATCTCTTCAGCCATTGGGGAACTCGCGAACCCGTGCGCAGTCTGCTTGGCCTCTTGCCCGCGCCGTATATCTGGGGTTTGGATTTTCAGCGCCACTACAGCGAATTCGGATTTCCCAATTTTCTCATGGGCGCGCACTCCCGTTACGGCTGGTGGTATTACTTCCCGGTGGTGTGGCTGGCCAAGACACCCTTGCCTCTAATCGCACTTTTTGGTGCGGGCAAGATCCTTCTGTTCCGTCCCAAGGAGGGTCAAAACCGCCGCTTGCAAGGGGTTCTCTTTGTTCCGCTGATCTGCATTGCTTTCTACTTCCTGTTTCTCAATCACTACAATATCGGCTACCGCCACCTCTTGCCGCTCACCCCGCTGGTCCTTCTGCTGAGCGCCTACGGGGCCTGGAGTTTGTGGAATTGGGGAAGAACGGGACGCATGGGTGTTGCTTTCTTGTGTGCATGGTTTGTCATGGGCACTCTTGGGACCTGGCCGCATTACCTGCCGTATTTTAATGAGGCTGCGGGCGGCCCGTCAGCGGGATACCGTTTGCTGTTGGACTCCAATCTGGACTGGGGGCAGGATGCTTTTTTGGTTCAGCGCTATATGAAGAGACATCCGGGCGCACACCTTAACCCCAAAGATGCAATGGAGGGGAAGGTGATTGTGAAGGCCGGAATGCTTCAGAACTACCTGAACCAAGAGGACCGGGCGGCCTGGTTGAAGCGCCTCAAGCCTGTGGACCAAATCGGGCACACGCATCTTGTGTACGAGGTGGATTTGGAAGAGATTCGCAGGCTCAGCGAAGCGTCGCCGGAGGATGATGAACTTCAGCGGGCCCTTCTGCAGCTTCTGTATCGCCGGGGAGAAATAGCAGAACTCGAAATGCGCACTGCCCGCCTTCTGCAATCCGAAGCGGATTATTGGGTTTGGGCTTATTACAGGGGATTGGGGGCCTTGGCCCAGGGGAAAGATGCAGAGGCAGTGAAATGGTTGTCCGCGGCTGCCAAGTCTGCAGCGGCTTTTGAAGAGGTCTACGATGCCTTAGCTTTTGCCTTGCTTCAAGAGGGCAGAAGGGCCGAGGCCTTGGAGGTCCTCGGCCGGCAGCACCTGCGCCGCATGGAGTTGTGCACTTTTCAAGAACTGCAGTTGGACTCCACGCACTGGCGTCAGAAGGCGGAGGCGGACGCGGCTCAGCCTGTGAATTGGAATAATCTGGCCGTCGCACTTTGGGTGCAGGGGGATAATCGCGTTGCTTTGGAGGCCTTGGATAAGGCCTTTGATTTGGACCCGCGCAGGCCGGCCGTGCTTTTAAACCGGGCAGTGATCGAGGACAGCATGGGCCTTGGAATCAGGGCCATGGCTTCGTTTGACCGCGCCCTGGAAACGGCCCTTTCTGCGGATGGCATCAAACTGCCCATGGTCATTTACGGGGACCGCGTTGTGTACCTGACTGAGGAATTGATGATCAAAACGCACGCGCCTTTGCGTTGGAGGCAGTTGCGGTACGAGATCGAGCTCAAGCAGCTCGGCCGGGACATCCAGGATCCGAGGATTTACTTGGCCTTGGCCCAACACTATGCACAGCAGCGCGAGACGGCGCGCGCCTGGATGGCCTTGGAAGATGCCCAAATCAAAGCACAAGGAGAATTGGGGGAAGAGTCGGCCGTTTGGAAAAAGGCCTTGCTCGCCCAGTACCGGAGATGAAGCGTCCCCTTGTCATTACTTTGTGTTGGATTCTTCTTGCCTCCTTAACCGCAGCGGAGCAGGCGCGGGCGACCCGTTCGGAACGCGTGCCTTTGCGCTATCGCGAATCCCAACAGGCTCAAAGCTGGATTGCCCAACAGGGGCTGCAGGAGACCGCGACTTGCCGGACTGCTTCGCACAGTCTGGAACGGCCCGAGTGGCTGGCGCAGCTCTGGGGAAATCCGGATTGGGCCGTGGTCTATTTGGACGAGAGTCATGCCGTGCTTCTCAAACGCAGCATCCAGAATCAGGATTTTGTGCAGAAGTTCGAGATTCGCCCTGATCTCATGATCTGGAATCCGGGAAAGCCGTACGATGCGTATTGGGGGGCGCTCCTTCTGGGAAGGCTCATGCATTTTGCGGGTTATTACCCCAAGGCGGAATCCTATTTCCTCGAAGCGCAATCCATCCGGCCCAATGCCTGGCAACCTGCCCGCTCTTTGGCCCATCTCTATCTGGACCAGGAGCGGGTGAGGGATGCGACGGAAGCCTTGCGCACTTCTTTGCGCTATCATCCTGCACAAGCGGATCTCCAATCGAGCTTGGGGGCATTGCTCACGGTCCAGGGTGAGTGGGAGCGCGCGCTCCTGCATTACCGTTGGGCTTTATTGTTGGATCCGGGCCGGGTCCAGACTGCGCAGGAGATGGAGCAGGTGTACCGGGCTGTGAGGGATCGCCGGGAGAGGCTCAAGTGGTGATCGCACTTCTGCTCTTGCTCTTTCCGCTCTTGTACCTGGGACCCTTGTTTGCCTCAGGCCTTCCTCTATATACACTGGACCGCCACCTGTTCTGCTATCAGGAGTTTGCGCTGCGATGTTTGCGGGCCGGCGAACTTCCGCTCTGGAATCCTTTTGTGCACGGGGGCATGCCCTTTTGGGCAGCCACGGATATCCGTACCTTGCTGCCGCGCCTGGGTGCCGAGTTCTTGCTGCCGGGCCTTTCAATTTTCCAGAAACTGAACTTCCTCCATGCGTTCTTTCTCACTCTCGGAGCTTGGGGGGCTTACCGTCTTGTAAGGCGCACGGGCGGGATCAGAGCCGCAGCTTTGATGGCGGGTTTTTCTTTTGGATTCGGAGGACACCAAATAGGGCGTCTTTTTGCCGGGCACTTTGACATAGTGTACACAGCGGCTTTGGTGCCCTTTGTTTTTATGTGGACTCTGCGGGCTTTGCGCAAGAACCGGATCAGGAGTTGGGTTCCGGTGGGTTTGTGTTTGGGACTCATGCTTTATACCGGCCATGTCCAGCTCAGCTTGATGACTGCGGGTTTTCTATGTATTTTCGTTCTTGCGCAGCTTCTTAAGCGAGACAGGGCGAAAACCGGGCACTCCGTTCTGGGATTATTCCTGGCCTTTGGACTTTTTGCAGGCCTGGGTGCGGCACAGTGGATGCCTGCGATGGAATTCCAGAAAGATTCCGAGAGGGCCGGGGGCTTGAGCTGGGACCAGGCAGCAGCGCGCTCCCTTGCGCCGCGGGAACTCATTACTTTGATTCAGCCTTGGGCCTTGGGCGATCAAATCACTACCCGCTACCGGGGGGCGGGCCTGTGGTGGGAGCGGACCGCCTATGCCGGGGTTTTTCTCACAATCCTGGGATTGCTTGCGCTTTTTTTCGGCCCGCCCGCCGCAAGGCTCTGGTGTTTTATGGCGCTCGGGGGACTTCTGCTCGCCCTGGGTAATCACACGCCCGTGTACGGATTTCTTTACCAATATCTGCCGGGTTTTTCCGTTTTTAGGGAACCGGGCCGCTTCCTGCTCTTTTGGAATTTGGGAATCGCTGTGAGCGGGGCCGTGCTTTGTTCGCGTATTTTCGAGCAACCCGAGTTTTATCGGCGCTCGAAGATTCTTCCGTCCATGGTTCTGCTCGTGGTGGTCCTGGACATGCACTCTTTTGGGAGCCGGTATATCCAACCCGCGCATCCCGGCATCTTTAAGATGCCCGATTCAATCGTCCGGGCTTTGCTTCAGGATGAGGAACCTTTTCGGGTGCTTTGGCAGGGCCAGGCCCTCACAAATTTGGAGATGTTGGCCGGAATTCCTTTGGTTAACGGATACAAGCCCATTGCCACCCAGCGCTATGCGGAGTTTGTGAACACTCTCGAAGGGGCGCCTTTGGACCGGCCCGTCAGCTATCTGAAATACCTGCGCTATCCCGGTCACCCGCTCTGGCAGCTCCTGAATCTGAGGTATCTGATTCAATCTGCGGATGTGGAGCCTCCGGATTCTGAATGGGAAAAAGTGCTGAATGCAGAGAGCTTGGCGCTTTACCGCCGTATTCAAACTTCCCCGCGGGCTTGGTTGATCCCTGAGGCCCGCTGGGTGCGGGACCGCCGGGAAATTTGGCAACGCATTGCAAAGCCCGGATTTGATCCGGTTCAGACTCTTTATTTGGAGGGCGAGGGCCAGTGGCCGGCGTCCGCGGATTGGGTGCAGGGGGAGATTGAATTCCTGAGTGAGAGCCCTCATGAGATGGAGATGGGGGTCCGCGCCTCTTCGCCCTGCTGGCTGGTGCTCTCGGAGCCGTATGACCCGGCGTGGAGGGCCGGGCTCGACGGAAGTCCTGTTAACGTCTATCCTGCCAATGGGCTGATACGCGCGGTCCGGGTCCCTGCCGGGGAACACCGGGTGGAATTCCGATACTGCTCGCGCTCAGTTTTCTTAGGTATTGCTATTACACTCGTTACAATATGTCTGTTACTCATGCTGTCATTTCCGCGGGTCCGCCGTGTTTGGGGCGGGGCCAAGGATGACTCTTAGCGGCTCAATGACCCACGAACGTTCCCTTCGCCAAGACATAGTGCCTGTACTCACGATTCTTGCCCTTCTTGTGTTGAGCTTGGGGTGGGTGCTTCTGGGCCCGCGCGTGCTTTTGGGGCTGGATCTGGTTTACCAAAAACTTGCCTTGGTCAATTTGGGCCGGCAAGCCTTGAGTCTGGGCAGCCTGCCTTTGTGGAATCCGAATATCTTTTGCGGGGTTCCGTACCTTCCCACCGCGACTTTCAGTTTTGTGGATCCCTTGAATTTGGTTTGGGTGTTTACGCCGCTGTCCTTGGAGCGTGTCGTTAATTTGAGTTTGCTCACGCATTTGCTTGTGGGTGCCCTGGGATTTTACTGGCTCTGCCGGTTGAGTGAGTTGAATCCCTTATCCAGCGCGATCGGTGTGTTCGTGTTTGTGGGGAACGGATATGTACTGCAAAGCTTCTTTGCCGGCCACATCGGGCTTGTTTCCGTGTACTGGATGAGTCCCTGGTGGTGGGCGGCGCTTCGAAGATATGTGATCCGGCGCACTTTGGGCGCCGCGATTTGGGCGGCGATCGCTTTGGCCTTGCTGTGCATGACCGGGCATTCTCAGGGCACTTGGATGATGGGGGTAGCCGGGCTCTTATATTTGATTGGGGTGGGCGCGCAAGGGGAGGAGGCTTCGGAGATTTGGCATGGATTGGGCGAAGCTTTTTTTGTGGCCGCGGGCATTGCCTTGCTTGCGGCGGGTTTGGCTGCTCCGCGCGTCTTGCCATCCTTGGAGTATGCGCATCTCAGTGATCGTTCTTTGCTGACTCATGTGGTTTCCTCCCGGGAGAATTCGCTGGCTCCCCAAAATCTCCTGGGTTTGGTGATGCCTCCCTCCGGAACGGAGAACCCCGCTCCCTCTGCCCGGGCGGAGGGACGCGCGTCTGGGGCCCCGCAGATCTATACGGGGTGGGTGGCATTGCTGTTAATCTTGGCCGGGTTACTGGGCCGAAGAAGACCCTTTCAAATGACTGCCGCGCTCCTGGCTCTAATCTCCTTAGCATTGGCACTGGGTCCTGCGCTCCCTTTGGAAGGATGGGTCCGTCGCTTGGTGCCGACCTACGGATACTTTCGTGTGCCGGGCCGTTGGCTGTATGTGTTTGCCTTTGCGCTTTCTTTCTTGGCAGCCCTGGGGATGCAGCGCCTTTTTGAAGGAGTGAGCCAGGGGGCGGGAAAGGATAGGGCGCGTGTGCTGACACGAGTCATTGCCGTGTGCCTGGTGATGGAACTCTTTTTTCACGGGGCCTCTTTTGTGCGCGTTATGGAAGCTCATCCTTATCGCATCGATCCGGAACTCGGGCACTTTCTTCGCTCTTATGTGGGATCCGGGCGTGTGCTTTGGCCCGGATTTAACGGCGGTTCTTTTGAAGGTTTGCAGAATTGTCTCGGCAATGAGGGCTTGATGCCGGGTCCCTTGTCTGCTTACTTGAACCGGATCCAGGGACTGCCCGCAGACACAGCCCAGGCGCAGCGCCAGACTCTCAAAAAAATTCGAGTGCAGGATTTTGACTTGTTGTCTGCACGGCTCTGGGTGAGTGACAAGCGTTCGCCCTTGCCGGCGCCGGATCCGTCTTTGCCTGTTATTTTTCAGAATTCACGCTATCAAGTCTGGGGGAGTTTGGGCGCGCGCCCCCGGGCTTGGGTGGTGCACCGGGCCAAAGTGGTTTTTGATGACGAATCCGCCCTGACTCAGTTATTGAGCAAAGGGCGGGCTTATGAGGAAGAAGTCTTCCTGGAATGGGATAAGGCGCCGATCGATCTGCCGCAGGTGGATTCGCCCGGGTTTTCCGCAGCCACCGTGGTGTCTTCGAATCCTCATTCTTTGATAATTGATACAGTGTCCGAGGACCCGGGATTTCTGGTGGTCTCGGACACCTACTATCCCGGCTGGTGGGCTACTCTCGACGGCGAGCCAGCAGAGCTTTTGTGCGCCAACTATTTGATGCGCGCAGTATATTTGCCCAGTGGCCAGCACACGGTGCGAATGGACTACCGGCCCAGGAGTGTGACACTGGGATTTCTGATTGCACCTTCCCTTTGGCTGCTGTTGGGGGCCGTGGCCTTCATCAGGCGCAGGCGGTATTGATGGAACAACCCAAAGAAGAAAGCACAAATCAACGTGTCTGGACTGCGGTTCTTCTTGCCTTCCTAGTGTTCTTCTGGCTTTTTCAGACTGTGTCCAGTTTGTCGGTCAAGTCCATGACCAGCGACGAGGACCTCTATTTGCGGTCGGCCGTGAGTTTGGTGCGCGGCTCGCACTGGCAGCAGCGGGTCAATGTGATGCATGCGCCCTTGACTGCGTATGTGCATGGTTGGTTGCCGTTGCGCTGGGGGCAGGAGGATTTGGCGGACCGGCTTCTGCCCGCGCGCCTCTTGAATTTGGTCTGGGGGCTCTTGCTGGGTTTTTATCTCTTTTTATGGGCGCGGCGCTTGAACGGCCGCCGCGGGGCTCTATTTGTCTTAACACTTTGGGCCTTCAGTCCCAACCTTTTGGCTCACAGCCGCTTGGTGACTCCGGATATTTGTTTTGTCAGCGTCTCCTTGGCGAGTACCTATCACTTGTGGAGTTTTGCGGCTGAACACCGGCTCAATCAACTCCTCTTGTCTGCAGTTTATTTGGGCTTGGCCCTGCTGAGCAAATACACGGCTGTCTTAATGTCCGGGGTTTTGCTCCCCCTGCTCCTCTGGGCCATGCTTCTTGAAAGGCGCTCTGTTTGGAGAATGCTCTCTGCCGCGGGCATCCTCTTGGGCGTGTCCTTTTTCATCTTGGTTTTGGGCTATGGGTTTCAAGGGGCCTTTAGCTCCAAGGCCGGTTTCTTATGGCAGAGTGCGTTCTTCGACAACTTATCCCAGACCTTATTGGGCAGAGGGCTGCTATGGTTCTTTCCTTTGCCCTATCTTAACGGCCTGGATTTTCAGAAATACTTTACCGAATACGGCTTTTTGAATTATTTGATGGGCGAGTTCTCAGTCAAAGGATTCCCGAATTACTATGCGGTTGCAATGGCCGTGAAAACGCCGCTGAGTTTACTCATCCTGTTTCTGCTATCGCTTTTATGCATTGGCCGGCTGAGGTGGACAGACCGGGCCTTTTTGTTATGGCCGCCCCTGGTCTTTTTTGTTTACTTCAGTTTTGTGAGCGAGTTCCAAATCGGCCTGCGCCATGTGCTCTTGATCTATCCCTTTGCCTTTCTGTTTATTGCCGCCGCTATCCTGCCAAGGGCAGGAGATTCCCCCAGGCGGCTTTGGTCTTCTGTCTTGGCCGGGTTGTGTTTGATTGGTTTTGTCCTGGAGTCGGCATTGATTTATCCGCATTACTTGGCCTTCTTTAACCGTGCGGCGGGCGGGCCGGAAAGGGGAGACCAGTGGTTGATCGACTCGAATCTGGACTGGCAACAGGACCTGGGTTTTGTGGAAGCCTATATTGCCGATCATCCGGGCGTTCGTTTGGAACCGCCTGAGCCCGCCACCGGTCTTGTTTTGGCGAGTGTGAACAGTTTGAGGGGGTATTTGGGGAGCGAGGGACAGGTTGAATGGTTGCTCGATTTTGAACCTGTGGACTACATCGGCTATTCCTGGAAGGTCTATCAAATTACCTTGGGAAAGGCGCTGGCAGTCTGGGGCAGTGGCCCGGAAAATTCTGAGGCACGCCTGCGTTTGGTTTCTCTTTATAGAGAGGAAGGCTTATTGGATAAGGCCAAGACCCTGCTCCTCCAAGGACTGGAAGGGGAGAGCGGGCTGGACAGCCGCCGAGCGCAGATTTTGGGGGATATCTATCGCCGGGAGCGAAATCTCAGCGGAGCGCTCAAGCAAATGCGGCGTGCCGCAGAGTCCCCGCACTCGTACCGGGTCTTTGAGGACTTGGCCTGGTTGGAATTGGAGTCCGGGGAGGGTGCGCCCGGAAAACACATGCGTCTGGCCCATCACCACCGCATGCTGGAATCCTATCTGAGAGCCCCGGTCATGCCGGATCCCCGCACAGAGATGGGCGAGAGTGGTTTGGCGCGTCTCCGCACGCGTTGCAACCAAGGCTACTGGGCCTGGGCGGACGGAGATTTGGATACCGCTGTTAAACTGACCCGCGCGGTGGTGGAAAAGGAACCCTGGTTTGTGGATGCGTGGGCTAATCTGGCGTACCTTTACGAAGAGGCCGGAGACTACGGGGCGGCTTTGGAGGCGCAACAAGAATACATGCAGCGGGTAGGCAATGCGTTGGCGCGCCAGGATCCTCGCTGGTTTTACCACGGGGGCCTGGTGTTCGGGAGGACTTTGGTTTTGAACAAGCGCCAAGCCCATGAGGAAGGGTTGCAGCGCCGCATCCTTGTGTTGAAAAATGAGTTTAAGGGTCTGTCTCCCGAGGAACAGATTGCGGCTCTTTTGGAGATGGGCCGCTTATATGCGGTGCTCGGGCGTTGGCCCCAGGCACTTGCCTCTTTGCACCAGGCCCAAGGTTTACAACCGGAATCGCTCCAGGTGCGCGCGGCGCTAAAAGAGCTTTACTCTTGGAAAAAGAACTGGCCGATGTTATGAGAGTGCCTCATTTATCCAGGCTGGTGGTATTGTTGTTTCTGAGCTGGCTCCTGGGCTGCTACCTGCAGCAAATGCTTTGGCTCAAGCCTGTGCTGATTCGTCCGGCAGACGGGGCGCTGCTCAATCCGGATGCGGTTCACCTTGTTTGGAATCCCGTGCCCGGAGAAGAGATTCAATACGAAGTCCAAATTTTTCAGGGTTTGCCCGGAGAAGTCCCCGCGACATTGGAGAATAAAGAGATACAAGCTCCGGAAATCTATGTGACCGCCTTGGAGCCCGAGACCGGGTACTTCTGGCAGGTCCGTGCCTGGCAGGAGGAAAAAGCTCTGCGCTGGAGCCGGGCCGGGCAATTCAAAACGAGGGCCTATGTTCCCGCGCGCTGAGATGTTGCCGGTGATGGGAGCGCCCTTTCCCGAAGCCGATGCTTGGGATCACACGGCAGGGCGGGCTTTGGCTTTTTTGGCCTGCATTTTGGCCGCAGTCCTGGGGGCCTTAGCCCTGGGCCATTCTCACGCTGTGCTTTCGGAGGACTTCTACTTTCATACCGCTCATGCGGAGGCCTTTGCCCGCCAATTCCTGGCCCACAAGCACCCCTTTTGTTTTTGGACTGCGGGATTGGGTGTGCCTTTGTGGAGCGCTTATCCGCCCTTGCATGCTTTGATTGCGGGGGGATTGCGCGCGGTGTTTCCCCTGCTGGGGGCTGTGGTATGGGTTTGGCTTTCGACGGTGGTCTTGTGGAGCGCTTTTCCCCTGGCATTATACCGGTGTCTCCGGTCGCTGGATTTGCCTGCCTTGACTGCCGGGGGCGCGAGTCTTTTCTGTTTGCTCTTCTTCAATCCTTGGGGCCACAGCCTGGAAGCCTACACATTAATTGGATTGCAAGCGCAGTTGCTGGGCTATGTGCTCTTTTGTCTGGCCTTTAGCGCCCTGCACCGCTGCCTTTGGCACAAAGGCTCCTGGGCCTGGGCTGCTTTGGGCACGGGACTCTTGCTATTGGCCCATCCCATTGCCGCCTTCTTCCTCTGCTGGGTGGCGATCCTTGAAGTTCTCATTTTGCTCTCCCGCAAGGGCCGGCGAAGCGCATGGCCGGTCCTCAAATTATTTTTAGTTTTCGTGTTTGCTCTGGCTATAGGGTGCTTGTGGGTGTGGCCCGCGATTGCCTATAGCCAATTCCATTTAGTTATCCCTCAGCCTGAACTCTATCGTTTTACAGGCTTGTGGCAGAGCCCGTCGGTTCCGGCGCTCCTGCATTCCTGGTTTTTGGGAGCGCTTTTCGAAGGCGTGGCTTTGCCGGAGACGTGGATCCAATTGGGGCCGGCATTTTTGCAGCCGACTCTTAGTGAAGGGCGCTGGCCTGTCCTGACGGGGATGGCGGTCCTTGGTTTGGTCTATTACTTGTGCAGACCCGGGGAGTGGGAGACAGGTGAGGTGATGGTTCTGTCTCTTCTGTGTGTTTCTTTGGCGCTGATATTGGGCGCCGATGAGATTCCGGGGATGAACCGTGTTCCTATGTGGGGGGAACTTATGCAGTGGCGCGCGGTGTTTCTCCTGCAGATAGGCACCGCAGTTTTGGCCGCCTCCGTGGTGACGGCGCTGACGCGCTGGGTGCGGGAATTTTTTTACAGGGAGACAGTTAATCCCATGGTGGCGCGCACCCGCGAAGGCATTGTCTTGTGTTTGACCTTGATCCTGGTTCTTTCAGCGCCGGCATTGTATGAGCGCCTGCGCACGGCGCGCGAATTGGGACAGCGCGACGCAGAGCAGTTTATGGAGGCCGTGACCGGGGAGCTTCTCCAAATCCGGGCAGAGAATCCGGGCGCGCGCGTGTTGTATGAGGCGCGGAGTCCGGGGCTGGAGGACCTGGCCACGCTCTCGGGCTTGTCCCATCCCAAGGCCCGTGGCTCGAGCAGCGCGTCGAATTGGGGAGGGACGCCGAAGTTTTGGTGGCCGGATAACGCGGCAGAGGAGCATCCGTGGATTTTGGATCTTTATGGAGTCACTCATCTCGGCGGACTCAGTGCGCCAGGGACGTTTCTCTTGGATCGTCTGGCTCTCACTCAGAGAAGCGTCCCCGCAAGTCTGGCTGATCCTCTCTGGGCTTCCCCTGTTCTGGTTTTATCCAATCTGCGGGATTGGTACGAACTCAGCCACAGCTGGTTTATGTGGGCTATGCGCGAAGGCGGCTACCGGCAGGTTTGGCCTTTGGTGCGGCTAAGCCCCCGGCCTCGGGACTTTGAAACCTGGATAGAAGGAGGCAAGGTGCGCGCGCTCGTGCTTTTGGAGCCCGGACAGTTTGGGATAGAGAGCCCGTTTTGGAGGACGCTGTTGCAGCGTTGCGCGGACAAGGGGATTTCTGTTTACTCGAATCAGAATCTTCGCTTGAGTTCTTACACGGCCTTGGAACCGGGTTTGCCCTCTGTGCCCGGGTTGTGGCGTGAACTGGGCCCGTTGCCTCAGGAGCTGGACGATGTTGCAGTGCCTCAGGTACAGTGGGTGAATGTGGGGGGCGGGGGCCGGCATTCCATGCTTTCCAAGGCGCCGGAGGGGGGCGCTGCTTTTCTGAAAATGACGGCGGATCCAGGCTGGCAAATTCGCGTGAATGAAAGGCGTGCTGTCATTGGCATGCTTGCGCCGGGCTTCCCTGTTTGGATGCTTCCCCAAGGAGAATCCGTCACTCATTGCCAGTGGGTGGCTTCTTATGATTTTCAGCGTTTGGCAACGGTCTCGGCAGGAGCCTTGGGGTCGGTTTTTGTGTGGATATTGCTTGCAGGGGGAGTTTCCCTGTGGAGAGGACGCAAGAAGTGAGTGAGTTGAATCTCAGCATTCTCATCTTAGCCCATAACGAGGGCGGGAATCTGGGGCCGCTGATTGAACGGACTTCGCAAGTGCTCAGCCGGATGGAGCTGAGCTGGGAAGTGGTGGTCATCGATGGCGGTTCCATAGACGGAACCTGTGCGGAGGCCGAGGCCGCAGGCGCAAAAGTTTTTGTGCAGGCAAACCCCGGCTATGGGAATGCTTTGAGGGAGGGGTTTGAACGTTCGCGCGGGGAGTATGTTCTGTGTTTGGACGCGGACCTTTCGCACGATCCGGAGTTTATCGCGCGCATGTGGGATTGGCGCGATCGCGCGGATGTGGTGATTGCCTCACGTTATGTGAGCGGGGGCAGCGCGGAAATGCCCTGGTTTAGGTGGGTTCTAAGTCGTTGTCTAAATGTGATTTATGGCCATGTCTTGGCGATCGGGGTCAAGGACATGTCCAGCGGCTTCCGCATGTACCGGAGTTCAGTCCTGCGGCAGATTCAAACGCAGGGCCGGGATTTTGATCTGTTGGAAGAGCTGCTTCTCAAAATCTATGCGGGGGGGTGGCGTTTACAGGAAGTTCCCTTCGAATACCGGCCGCGCAAAGAAGGCCGGACGCACGCGCGTCTCATCTCCTTTGCCCGGTCCTATTTGAAGACCTTGGGCTCCTTGTGGCAGTTGCGCAATTCCATCCAATGCGCAGACTATGATTTCAGGGCCTTTTACAGCCGGATCCCGTTGCAGCGTTGGTGGCAGCGCCAAAGGCACCGCCATATTCGCGAGTTGGTAAAGCCCGGCACCAGCATCCTGGATGTGGGCTGCGGTTCCAGCAAGATCCTTGTCGACTTGCCTTTGGCTGTTGGCTTGGATCCCAGCATGGGTAAATTGCGTTTCATGAGGCGAACCAACACCCGTTTGCTTCGGGGAAGCGGTGCAAGACTGCCTTTTGCGGACAATCTCTTTGAAACCGTCATTAGCTCACAGGTGATTGAACACTGTTTGGATGCCGAAGAAATTCTGGACGAGCTTGTGCGCGTGGCAGCCCCGGGCGGGTCCTTGATTGTGGGGACGCCCGACTACGACAGGATCTCGTGGGTGTGGATTGAAAAGGTTTATGGCTGGGTGCACCGGGGAGGATATGCGGATGAGCACGTGACTCACTACACCCAAGCCAGTCTTAAGGCTGCACTGCTAAGCCGTGGCTGTGAGATCCAGGAAGTGCGTTATGTTGCGGGGTCCGAGCTGATCATCAAAGCCAAGAAATCCTAGTGTCAGGCCAAGAAACTCTGCTGTCATCCTGAGGAGAAAAGCGACGAAGGATCTATGTCCCCACCAACGTTCGTTTTACTTCCTCATCATCGCCTTATTAGGCATCGCGATTACCTATCTGCCCTCGCTTTCCAACGGCTTTGTGTATGACGACTATTCAGTCCTGCTCAACGCCAAGATCCTGAGAGTGCCCTTGGATCCCTCCCTGTGGTTTACGCAGGAATACTTTAATGCCTCGGGTGAATTCACCTACCGCCCCCTGACCACCCTCTCGTATTGGATTGACGTCCATTTGTACGGATTCAATCCCTGGACCCTTCACTTGGTGAATCTTCTGTGGCATTTGGGGGCTTGTGTGCTGGTGTGGTCCTTGCTCACGCGCCTTGGATTTGGCGAGATCCCGGCCTTTGTGGGGACTTTGCTGTTTGGTGTGCATCCGCTTCCTTCGGAGGCAGTGATGTGCGTGACCTACCGTAAAGATTTGTTGATGGTGGCGGGGGTGCTGGCGGCCGTGCGTTTGGCATTGGCAGGCCGGCATGGATGGGCTTATTTAGTGGGGGCCTTGGCCTTGTTGTCCAAGGAATCGGCATTGGTCTTACCTTTGTTAGTGGGCTTTGTGTTGGCGGCTGATCAACAGGCCGGAACCTTTGACTCTGTATTGCGGTTTTGGAAGAAACCTTGGTTAGGGTACTGGCTGGTGATCAGCGCTTATGTGCTCTTGCGTTTTGGATGGATGAGCCATCATGCAGATACACTCCCGCCCTATCCCGGGGGGAGTCTTGTCACGGCGCTGGGGACAGGACTCTGGGTTTGGGTGCACTACCTGCGGTCTTTCTTTTGGCCGGTGGCCTTGTCGCCGGTTCATGAGTTTGAGGCAGTGGTCGGTCTGAGTGATTGGCGCTTGTGGGCGGCATTGGGTTTGGCCGGCCTGGGTTTGGGTGGGGTGTTGCGGGCGCGGTCCCGGAATCTTCGTCTCCAAGCCGGGCTGCTTTGGCTGGGTGCGGGCTTGGTGCCCGCGCTCGGGCTCTATCCTGTGGCCAATCCCGGGGCGGAGCGCTTCTTCTATCTGCCCATGTTCGGGGCTGTGATGCTCGTGGCGGAATTTTGCGGGTGGCTCGTCGCTGCCTTGAAAGCGCACCGTATTTGGAGAAAGGTTGCCGGCGGGGTGGCACTCATTGCTTTTGCGGGTTTTTCTTTTCTCACAGTGCGGCAGTCAGGGGTGTGGGCCGATGATTTGGCGCTGTGGTCTGCCGCCTATTACCACTATCCGCAAAGTCCGAAGTCGCAGTTTGGCTTGGGTTGGGCGCTCTATCAGGCAGGGGACAGTTACGCGGCTAAAAAACGTTTGGACAGCTTGTTGCGCGTTTCTCCCTGGCATCCGCAGGCTTTGCTGGGGCGGGCCACGCTTCATTTGCAGGAGAAGGAATTCGGCAGGGCGCTGGATCTTTATGCGCAGCTGCTGCGGGTGCAGCCTGAAAACGCGGGTGCTTGGTTGGGGCGGGGGAAAGCCCTCGAGGGTTTGGGGCGCCGCGCCGAAGCGCGTTCTGCCTATGAACAAGGATTGGAATTTGCGCCGGGCGGGGCAGAGCTCTTTGTGGCGATCGGGGATTTGCTCAAAGAGGCGGGGGACTGGAAGGGGGCCCAAGCCCAGTACTACCGGGCGGTCTCTGCCAATCCCGCTTTTGCCTACAGCTATAACAAACTCGGGATTATTCAGGCTGCTTATGTGCGGGACCCGGTAGCAGCGCAGGGGTTTTTTGAAAAGGCGGTTGAGGTCCAGCCCGGGTCATTGGCAGCGCGTGAGGCCATGGAGAATCTGAAGAGACTGGAAGGGTTGGGTCATGCGACCGATTGAATATGGCCGTTGGAAGAAACGGAGTATCTTCTGGCTGATTGCGGGGATGTCGGCCGTCCTCCTTTTGTATTTGCCCGCTCTGCGCGGGGAATTTTTCTACGACGACTTTTCATTCATCGTTACCAACGACGCCCTTCGCCCTCTGTCCAAGGTGTGGACGAGATTCTTTAGTGACCCGGACAGCGCGGCCTTCGGGTTTCACGCCCTGTGGCGGCCTTTGCGCACGCTCTCCTTTGCCGTGGATTATTCCCTCTGGGGCTTGAATCCTTTGGGCTATCACTTGCACAATGTGTTCCTTCATTGGGCCAACGGACTCCTGGTTTTTCTCCTGACCCTGCGCCTGATTAAATTCTCCTCCCGGGATTCCAATCTGAACTGGAGCGCGTCGCTCCTGAGCACGATGCTTTTTTGGCTGCACCCGGTTCAGACCGAATCCGTGGCCTGGATTGCTTCCCGCGGAGATTTGCTCTATGCCTTTTTCTTTCTCCTGGCCCTGTTGCTATACCTGGCGGCCACTGAGGGGAAAGGCTTGAGGCCCGGAGTTCTGGTCTTCAGCCTTTTGGCCTATTGTGCTTCCTTGCTCTCCAAAGAGAGCGGGATTGTTTTGCCTCTTGTCCTCCTCCTTTTGGATAGATGCTTGAGACCGGAAGCGGCATGGCGCAAGCGTTTGCCTGTGTGGTTGTTTTTCTTTGCCGTGGGCGGGTTCTACTTGGCTTTGAGGACTCACCTGTTGCACAGCGTAGCGCAGCGCGAGTATTGGGGCGGCAGTTTGTACGCGACCATGATGACCATGGCGCCTGTGTGGCTGGAATACTGGAGGCTTCTGCTCTTTCCTTCCGATTTGCACGTACTGCATACCATTGCGATCCGGCATTCGGTGATGAATCCGCGGGTGATCGGCGGCCTGCTCTTTCTGTTGCTCAACGGGTTTTTATTCTGGCGCCTGCGCAAGAATGGATTGGGCTTCTTTGTGCTGGGGTGGTTTTGGATTCTGATGTTGCCGGTTTCAAACTTGGTGCCCTTTGGCGGACTTTTGGTGGAGCATTTGGTGTATCTATCCGGGCTCACCTGGCATTGGGCTGTGGGTATGGGTTTGGTGTGGATCCTCATAACCGCCCAGGAGCGGCAGAGGGCCTGGCATGCCGCGGGGATTTTGTGCGTGGCATTGCTGTTGACCGGGTATGGAGTCGGGACTTTTGCGCGGAATGAGGTTTGGGCCCAGCCGGTTTTGATGTGGGAGCTGGAAACAACCTATTCGCCCGCTTCGCACAAGGCTTATCACGAGTTGGGTGTGGCCCTTTTGGTGCGGGGGCGGTATGCGCAGGCTCGCCGGGCCTTTATGCAGGCCCTCAGCCTTGAGCCCGGTTCCACGCACACGCTTTATTTGCTGGGCCAAGTGGAGACCTGCCTGGGTAATTCCGAAATCGCGCGCGGGTATTTCGAGCAAGTCCTCGAATTCGAACCCCTGCACTCCGCCGCCCGGAAGGCGTTGTAGTTTCTCCGCAGCCGTCATCACGAGCCGCAGGCGTGGGGATCCTTGTTCAGCAATTAAATCAGGGACAGGTCTCGCCAATTCCATACGCAACATGGACTTACGCGAGAACCGTCCCTTTTGGCAGGGGTATTGGATCTGCATCCCCAAGGATCGGGCCGGTCGTCCTCACTCCGGATCGCCTTAGCTATTCTGTTCCGCAATAGGTGAAGTACGGGGGGCTGCCCAAAATCGCAGGGCACACGCTGGAAAGACATTTATGGCTTCAGCGATTTTGAGCTCCTCCGTGAGGCGCCGCCCCTCCCTTAGCGTATGCTGGGTTGTTTTCAGCTTAAGGGGACGGTTCTCGCATAACTCTCGGCCACGCAGAGAATAGGCGAGAACCGTCCCTGATGCAGTGACTATCTCCATTGGGCCTGAGAAGCGAAACAGTGCCTCCAACTTTACCCAGGCTGCTTGAATGGCCGGAGATCGGATTTGCAAGTAATGGTATACTTACTACTTGGGTTCCGAATCCTGCCACGGACTACCGGGGGGGCGTCATGGGGAGGGGAAAACAGTCCGGTTTTACCGCCATCGAGTTGACCATGGTGATGGTCATTATCGGTATCCTGGCCGCTCTGGCCATTCCCAGTTTCGACAGTTATTACAGTATGCAGGCTGAGGGCGCGGCGCGTAAGTTGGTGTCGGATCTGCGCTTTGCCCAGCAGCTGGCCATCAATACCCACGAAGCCATCGGGATTGCCTTCAGCACGGTGAACGAAACCTACCAGGTTTACGTGGTCTCCACCGGCGCGGATGTGATCAGCCCGCATACCCGCGGTGCCATGACCATAGACTACCCCAATGACCCGGAGCTTCAGGATGTCACGATCACCAGCGCTGATTTTGACGGGGGCGCCACCTTGGTCTTCAGCTCATTGGGTGTGCCCCAGGACGCTGCCGGAGTGGATTTGGGGGCCAACGGGAGCGTTGTGGTTGCTTGCCGTGGAAATAGCCGGACGGTTACGGTAAACCAAAATACAGGTCTTACTTGGGTCGACTAGTGTGTTTCATTCTCTCGGAGCGCCTGCCCTATGCAAACTTGCTTGATTACCGGGATATCCGGATTTGTGGGTTCCCACCTTGCGGAACATATTCTTTCAGAGCATCCCGACTGGAAGGTGGTAGGGACCATCCGTTGGCGTTCCCGCCATGACAATATTGAACATCTCGAAGACAGGGTCCAACTCTATGAGTGTGATTTGCGCGACCCCTCGGCTGTTGAGCGCGTCGTGAAAGAGACTCTGCCGGAACGGATCTTCGGCCTGGCAGCTCAATCCCACGTTCCCACTTCCTGGATTGCGCCCAAAGAGACCTTGGACAATAACGTGATCTCCCAACTCAATCTGATGGAAGCCATGAGGCGGGCGGATTACCCGATCCGGTTTTTGGTGTGCGGCAGCAGCGAGGAATACGGCTTGGTGCATGAAGAGGAAACCCCGGTCAAAGAGACGAATCCGTTAAGGCCTTTGAGTCCTTATGGAGTGAGCAAGGTAACGCAGGATCTCTTGGGCTTTCAGTACCACCGTTCTTACGGGTTGCACATTGTGCGCACGCGCGCTTTTAACCATACGGGCGTGCGCCGGCCTGCGGAGTTTATTTGCGGCAAGGTGGTAAAGCAGGCCTTGGAGATCAAGCAGGGCAAGCGCGAGCGCTACAGCCTGGGCAATTTGGATGCAAAGCGGGACTTCACGGATGTGCGCGATATGGTGAGAGCCTATTGGCTGGCCTTGGAAAAGGCGGAACCCGGCGAGGTCTACAATATTTGTTCCGGCAAGACGGTGACTATTCGCGAGGTGGTTGATATGGTGAGCGGGATCGCGGGTGTGAGCAATGAGGTGGAGACCGACCCTCAGGCCATGCGTCCCAGTGATGTGCCCATCCTCCTGGGGGATTGCTCCCGCTTCAAACTGGCCACGGGATGGGAACTGCGTTACACACTTCGCGAGACTCTGGAGTGGATGTGGCAGTGGCACACGGCCTCGGCCAAATAACGCGCCGACTTACGGACCCTTGCGTTATTTTGCGCATAAGTCCTTCATTCCAGGGAGTTTGTGGGGCACTTGCATGATATACTTGTGCAATATCCGGACTTATTGGGGAGGTGAGATTCATGGGGGACCTGCGGGGAGCGTCTCTTAAATCCATCCTGAAGGCAAAACTTCTGACTCAGTCCGGGATGAGTCTGATGGAGCTCAGTTTTGCCATCGTCATTCTGGGCCTTTGCGCCCTGCCTCTCATGGATATGTATTCCATGGTCGCCATTGAATCCGTTCATTCGGAGTTCCAGAATACGGCCACGGTCGTGGGCCGCGCCCTGATGGAAGAGATCATTGCCAAGGACTTTGATGAGAACAGCTCTTCCACACCCTTTCCTCCCTCCGGGGACCCCATCACTGTTTGGCCCACCAATTGGAGTAATGCTTTGGGGACAAATGCAGGGGAGTCCACCAATGCCGACTTTGATGATGTGGATGATTACGACGGTTACTCTGAGACGGCAATTGCCGGGTATCCGGGCTTTACCCGCTCAGCCACGGTCTACTATGTGTATGCGGATGATGATCCCCTGAACACGGATTTTGACACGGTCAGGCTGGACACCGCCCGGACCAATTACAAACGGATCGATGTCACGGTGACTCACGCAAAAGTGGGCACCATGACCTTTAGCGAGGTTGTGAGTTCGAGCCATAGCGGAAATTGACGGGTGAGCCCGTCATGGCGGGCGAAGCGTGGTTATCTAACGCGAAGCGTCATCGAGCTGAATTCGTCATTGCGAACGGAGTGAAGCGATCGTTGTGGAGCATAGATTGCTTCGCTATGCTCGCAATGACGGTGGGATGCCAGCAATGACGAACCAGTGACGCGCAATGACGGAATCACAGAGCTGAAACAATGAAGAAAGACCACAAAGGCCACACATTAATCGAGCTGGTCGCGGTGATCGCTGTGGCCGGCATTTTGAGTGCCGGCGTTGCGGGCACGGTGCTGGCCGTGGTCGACCTGTGGTCTTTTGTGAGCTTTCGCAATGACGAAGCCGTGATGGGCAAGATGGCCATCGACTGGATGACCCGCGAAATCCGGACTTTGCGGGGGAATGACGCGGCAGATATCCAGGTGGCGGATACGGATGAGTTTGATTTCTTTGACGGGGATGATGTCAATATCGTGTTTGAGCTGTCCGGGAGTGAGTTGCAGCGGAACAGTGACCCGCTGTGCAGGAATGTGACCAACCTGCTTTTTACCTATTTTGACGAAAACAATGCCGCTCTTGCAACGCCGGTCGGGGATGTGACGGATATCTGGCGTGTCGGAGTGAGCATAACCGTGGCGAGCGGAAATGAATCGATTACCTATAATTCCATTATTTTCCCGCGGAACCTCAGACCCTAGTCCGGTGCCCAAGCGGAGCGGGCTGAATTCCCAATCGGGTTTTGCGACCATCATCGCAGTCTTTGTGATGATGCTTTTCTCGGCCATGGGCATGGTTCTGGTCTCAATTTCAGCAGGGCAGCTTGAGGGCGCGCGCTCCAACTACCGCGAAGCGCAGGCCCTGTATGTGGCGGATTCGGGTTATGAACGGGCCAAGCAGCTCTTGGCGGAAGATCCTTCCTGGACCCCGGGCGGGGGCGTGCTCACCGAGACCTTCACCATCAGCGGAACCACGGGTTCCTATGACATTACCGTGAACACGGTGGGGGCCAATATCGAAGTGACGATTGAATCCTCCATGCTGGGTGCATAGTCCTGCCAAAATGTGCATTAAACAACTTAACAATACGATATTAAAAGAGTCCTTGAAAATATTCTAATTGGTGTTATACTCCCAGATGGATCTTGTTATGTCCACGATACAGCAAGTGTATCTGGCCGGGAAACCGAACAGCCTGAAGGGGTAGCCTGCGGGCCCAAGTTCTTGTCCTGATGGGGGTAGGCCGTCATTGCCTCAGGGGTACGGGGTCAGTCGTTTGAGACGACGGTTAGGGAGAACAGTCTGAGAGGGCAGGATTTGAAGGGGAGGCTCGCGTGGAGCAGGTGCGCAAGTTCGGAGTTCCGGTCATTTTATTGTGGGGGAAAGGGCCATGAAGAGGTTCTTGGGGAGTGTCTTTATTTTGGCGGTGTTTGTGGCCATGAATGCCTTGGGCGCGGCAAGCCGGACTTTTGGGTTTGAAGCCAAAAAGGTGGAAGTGACCGCGACCCGTCCGGCCTTGGATGCCTTGACCTTTGGGGCCGTGAACTTTATGGGCCGGGACGGAGCCGCGAGCTATTCCCTGGTGGCTGCCGGGGAACCCGGGGAGCCGCTGGAGGGCGTGATTGACGGCACGAATTACGATTTGACTGCCACAGCTACCGGGGCGGACGACCAGGCCGGGATTGCCACGGACCAGGTGGTTGGGACGATCACGGCCTCGAACCTGGTTGTGACGGGAGATCCCTCAGGCCAGCTGGGGGGTGTGGCCTCCATTGATGTCTTCGAGATGGTGGAGTGGTACAGGGACCGCGCGGATATCATTTTTACCGGGGATACCACGTACAACGGCGGGAGCATCGGCAGCGCCGGAAATTACCAGATTGTTTTTGTGGATGACGCGACGCTCACTCTGGCAGAGGATTTCGCAGGCTTCGGCGTCTTGGCTATTTGGGACAGGAGCGGTGATGGGACTACTCCGAGGCTGGTCATGCACAACACCGCGACTTGGACGGGCTTGGTGGTGGTATATCAGGATTCGACTGTGGCTTCCCAGGTCACGCGGGTCACTTTGGAAGGCCGCATGGAAATTCTCATGCAGGATTATGCGCTGCTGGGTCTTTCGGACTTGATCATCGGTACCGGAGCCATCATCAACGGGGATATCGGGATCGCCAACGCGGGAAATACTCTGACTGTCGAAAACGGCGCCGTGATTAACGGGAGTGTGCTGGCGGATTCGGTGTATCTCGAGGAGAATGTGATTATCAACGAGGACGTGCACTCGAATAATTTGACCGTGGACAACAACGTCACAGTGGTGGGCACTGTTTATCCCAGTCTGGATTTTTCAGACGTGGCTTTGCCGCCCTATCCGGTCTTTTCCGCGGGCGCGCCAGGCGACGACATCATCAACACGGCCAATGGCGCAATCGAAAGCGCGGCTGCGGGCTCCTATGACGAGATCCGCATGGGCAACAACGCGACGCTCTATCTCACCGGAGGGGATATCTACATCCGGCGCCTGCAAATGGGCCAAAACAGCACCGTGTATTACACTGCAGCCACCAATCTCTACGTGGCCGAGGATATTGATGTGACCAACGGATTTTCCTTGATCGAGGGGGCTGCGGGCTTGGGGCCGAAAGATATGATGATTTATATTACGGGCACCTTTGACTGCACCTTCAACAACCCGGTCGTGCATGCCAATATCTACATTCCCAACGGGTCCATTGTGGTAGGCAACGGCGCTGATTTCCAGGGAGCGGTGATTGCCAACGTCGTGGACTTCAGTAATAACCTGGCCACAGCAGTCAACGGAGACTCGGCTTTTATTGGGGGGCGGGCGGAAGAGCGTCCCATGATCTTGGGGGCTGTGCTGCTGTCGGGGAGCACGATGCATTTACCCAATACAGAGACCTTTTTTGATGTGTTCTATTCGGAACAGGCCTTGGATGCATGTGAGGCCTTGATTGATGACCGGGCCTATGCTTGGAGGGATTGGCGGGAAGCAGAATAAGATGCGGGACCTCGTCATCGCGAGGAGCGAAGCGACGTGGTGATCTTTGTTCCGCGTTCCGTAAAGGTTGCCGCGCCTCGCCAGGTTCGGCTCGCAATGACGGCGTTTTTGAGGCAACGACACAAGACGGGGGTTGCATACTGTGTGTTTCAAGGGCGTGGGCCGGGCGGCAATGGCCTTGAAACAGGGACACTGAGGAGGCATGTCATGAAACGAATGAGCGTACTCACAATAAGCCTGTTACTAGTGATGGGCTTCGGCATTTTTTGCCTGAGCGCCGGCACCGCATTTTCCGCAGAGGAGAAAAAGGTCTCGGTCACAGGGATTAAGCCGGCTGTGGGGACTGTTTCCGCAAGTCTGGGTGCTTTAAGTCTCTTGGGCCGCGCCGGAGAAACGACCTATGCGTTGACTGTGGCCGGGAGCGCTTCAGCCGCATCCGAGCTGGTGGTTGAAGGCGAGAACCACGATGCCAGCGGCAACCTGACGGGCGCCGGGGACCGGCCCGGCTTGGTTACGGATGAAGTCGTGGGGTCTCTTTCAACCAGCAATGCCGTGGTGAGCGGAGATCCTTCGGCCCTGTTGGGAGGCGAAGACCTCAGTGCTGTCGATCCAGCCGAAATGGTTGCATACTTTAAGTATGCGGCTGATTTGACGATCACTGCGGACACGGCCTACGACGAAACCAATAACATCGGCGGGGCCGCGGACTACCAGATCGTCTATGTCCAGGACGCGCAGCTCACGCTTGAGGGTGATTTTGAGGGCTACGGCGTGTTAGTGATCGACGACCAGAACCCCGCTTCAAGCAGGGATCCCCGCCTGGTCATGCTCAATAACGCCAAATGGGTAGGTTTGGTGCTTGTGAACCAGGCCGATGGGGCCGGCAGCGCCGATGACGTGACACGCGTGAAAATGATGGGGACTGCGGCGTCGACCGGCTTTGATGTGGGTGATTTTGTGTTGTTGGGTATTGACAGCATTGCAATGCACAATCACCAAGATGTGGCCAGTGGTGATGTGGGTGTCGTCAATGCAGGCGGGACATTTACGGCGGATGCCCATGGGGTCTGGGGTGGAAGCATTATGGCCGACAACCTCTCGCTGGGCCATCACTGTACGGTAGCCGGTGACCTGCACTACAACACAGGTTCTGTAGATCATCACTCCAGCATAGGGGGCGCAACCTATACTACTTTGAGTACGCCCTTGTTGACGCTGCCCACTTTTCCCAGCTTCTCTGCAGGGGTTGCAGATGTCAGCTTGGGGAACAACGCAACGCATACACTGGCAGCGGGATCCTACAAGGATATTACTTTTGGCAGCAATGGCGTGCTTTATTTGAGCGGTGGTGACTACTATATCGAAGACTTGAGCATGGGGGTTTGGGGTGAAGTGTATTTCCAGGCTCCCACAACCTTGCATGTGGCGGGCGATATCAATATTGATAATGGTTTTACGCTGCAGGCTGATGCAGGGAGTGGTTTGAGTGCGAAGGACTGCATGCTTTACGTGGCCGGCGATTTTGACGTGGATCGCAATCATGTGGTCATTTACGCAAATCTCTATATGCCTAATGGATCATTTACGGGCCATAATCACATTGAGTTGGGTGGAGCGTTTATCGCCAGAAGTATCGAGTTCCACAACCACTTCAATGTGCCGGCGAGTCTCGACAGTGGTTTTGGTAGCGCTGGAGGAGGCTCTGCTGAGCGGCCGCAGATTCTGGGCGCGGTGCTCATGGCAGGGAGCCAGTTCCACATTCCCAACGGCGAGACTTATGCGGACATTCTATATTCCTCAGAGGTCCTGACAGCAGTAGACTCTGAGCTCGCAGCGCGCCCGTTCAAGTGGGTGGATTGGAGGGAAGACGAATAAAACACCGTAGTCATGGCGAGTGAGCCTCCTTCGTCATTGCGGGCGTAGCGAAGCAATCTTTGCGGGACATAGATCCCCCCGCCGCTTCGCTCCTCGGGATGACGAGTAGCGCTCCTGGCAATGACGTGCTGGTAAGCGGGAGGTGACATCCTCCGGGGCTAAACCAGCGGACTGCGGCAAGGGGGTCCTAGAGACACTGCCCGGTCCGGATCTGAAGCCCTGAAAACTAATCCCTGAAGGGGGAGGAGGATGTCATGAGAACGCGAATCCAGCAACCAACAACCTGCTTGGTGTTAATAGGGGCGTTCACACTGTGTGTGGCGCCCCTTTCCCTTGCCGCTGAAGGCAAGAAAGTCGTCGTGACCGGCGAGAAGGCCCAGGTCGGTGCAGTGGCCGGGAGCCTGGGCGCTGTATCCTTTGTCTCGCGTGCCGGGGAGGCGAGTTATTCTCTGAGCCTCGACGGGAGCCCTACTTACCCTGCAGAGGCGGTCATTGACGGCCACAATTTTGACACATCGGGGAATTTGGCCGGCTCCGGGGACCGTCCCGGCGCAGTGACGGATTTGAATGCCGGTGTGATCTCCATGCTTCACACAGCGATTAGCGGCGACCCGCTTGCAATAGAGGGAGGTGTCACTCCCGTGGATGTGGAAGTGATGATCGACTATTTTCGCCAGATCGCGGATATGGTGATTTCAGCGGACACCACTTATAACGGCAGCAGTGCCATCGGGAGCCCGGGTAACTACAAGATCGTGCATGTGGACGATGCCCGACTCACACTCCAGGATGACTTCCAAGGTTTTGGGGTCTTGTTTATCGAAGACAAGACCCCTGCGGCTTCCAGGCCTCCGCGCCTGATCATGGAGAACAATGCCCAGTGGACAGGTTTGGTGTTGGTTTATCAGCACGATGTCGCGGGCAGCGTGGAGGATGTGACCCGTCTGCAGTTGATAGGGACTCCGGCTAGTCCCTTTGATGCGGGAGACTTTGCGCTCCTGGCTCTGGACCGCATGGCCATGCACAACCATCAGGACGTGGCTTCCGGTAATGTGGGTGTGGTCAACGCAGGGGGGTGGTTCAGCGCGGATTCTCACGGTGTCTGGGGGGGAAGCATTATGGCCGACAACCTTAGCCTGGATCATCACGCCACAGTGGCCGGAGATCTGCATTACAATTCCGGTTCTGTGGGTCATCACTCGAGCATCGGAGGAACAACCCATACCACACTGAGTCTTCCGCTCATGAGCCTTCCTGGCTTCCCCAGCTTTAGCGCGGGCACCACGGATCTGGCTTTCGGCGATCACAGTACGCAGACTTTGGCCGCAGGCTCCTACCGCAACATCAGCATGGGCGGGCATTGCGTGCTTTACCTGAGCGGCGGGGATTACTATCTCAATAGCCTGAGCATGGGGGTTTGGGGTGAAATTTACTTCCAGGCCCCAACAAACCTGCATGTGGCTGGGGACATCACAATTGACAACGGGTTTACGCTTCAGGCCGGTGCGGGGAGCGGTTTGAGCGCCAAGGATTGCGTGCTCTATGTGGCCGGCGATTTTGATGTGGATCGCAACCATGTGGTCATGTACGCGAATCTGTATTTGCCCAACGGCTCTTTTACGGGCAATAACCATATTGACTTGGGAGGCGCTTTTATAGCCAAGGAAATTGAATTCCACAATCACTTCAATGTGCCCTTGGTGCTGGACAGCGCATTCGGAGGGGGGAGCAGTCTCGTGGATCAGCGGCCTCAGATTCTGGGCGCAGTGCTTCTCAATGGCCGGGAGTTTCACATTCCCAATGACCAGGGCTATTGCGACATCCTGTATTCGGAACAGGTCTTGAATTTGGTGGACTCAGAAATTGCCGTGCGTCCTTACCGTTGGGTAGACTGGCGTGAAACAGAATAGTTTCACGGTGTCAGGCACCGGTGCCTGGCACCGGTGCCTGACACCAGGGACGGTTCTTACGGCCCGCCGAGTTCAACGAACGGTAAGAACCGTCCCTGCAGTTTGACTGCGATTCTTGAGTGATGCTACAATTCAATGTCACTCAAGGAGATGCGTCTATGAAGTGGAGAAATCAGGCGCTCCTGATTTCACTTGCCTTGGCGGGGGGCGCCGCCTTGGCAGCCCAAATCCTTTGGCAGCGTTTGGTATTGCCCTTGGTGGGTTCAGAATTCCACGCCACCCTTCTTGTTATCCTCGCTTTTTTCGGCGGTATTAGCGCGGGCTCTTATTTAAGCGGCCGCACTGCCGATGCGTGGGATCGACGCCGCGCGCTATGGAAATACGCGGTCTTTCAGTTGGCCGCAGGCGCTTACATTCTTCTCCTTCCGGTTCTCATTCAAATTTTGGCTCAAGGCGCTCCGCGGGGTTTTCTTCTCTTGTCGCTGGTCCTTGCCTTGGGTGTGCCTGCAGGTTTTATCGGCGCAGGTGTGCCGGTTTTGGCGCGTTATTGGATGCAGTTGCCGCAGCGGCGCGGGGATGAGGTGGCCCAGCTTTACGGCTTTGGCATGCTGGGCGCGGTGGTGGGCTGCCTGGCCTGTGTGTTTTTCTCCCTTGCGCTCTTGGGTGTGACCGGGGCTGTCTTCCTGACAGCCCTGGGCCATGTGATTGCCGCGGCTTTGGGTTGGGGGAGTCTGCCGGAATCCCAGCGCAGTGTGCCTCCGCCGTCTCCGGGGGTCCGGCGCCGCAGGCGCGTCGCGCATGTGATGCGCACGTCAGCGCGGCTGGCGCCTTTGGCGCAGCAAAGGCGCACGCTGGGTTTGGCGGTTCTGGCCCTGATCGGCGGCACGGCCTTGGTGTATCAGGTCAGTTGGGTGCGCTTCCTCAGTTTCTATGCGGGCGGGTCGATTTATACGCTCTCCTTCGGGCTTTCCGCCTTTCTTCTCGGGATTGGGTTGGGGATTTTGGCGGTTCTGCGTTTTCCCGGTGTGTCGCGCGGGGACCGCTTGCGGCTTCTGGCCGTGTCCCAGCTTTCGGTGGGAGCTGTGGCCTGCACCACTCTTTATCTTTGCGGGCTTTTGCCGGTTTTTGACTATTTGTTCGGCCGGGTCATTGGCGGGGAATTCTACCCCACGGTGGGATGGATGCTTGTGGTAACCACCGTTATCCTTTTGCCCACAGCCTTTTTTATGGGCGCGGGGATTCCCTTGGCTTTGGATGCAGCCACAACCGGGCGCCGGCATATGGGCCGGGATGCGGCGGCTTTCACCGTTATGGGAGCTTTGGGTGCTGTGGGCGGGGCCTTGGTCTTGGGCGTGGCTATTGTGCCTGCCGTGGGCGGGCGTTTGGGAGTGATCCTGGCCATTGCCGTGAATCTTTCGGTGGGTGTTGTGTTGTGGAATTGGCGTTCTGCGCGGCGTCACTCTTTTGGAATGCGCGCTGCAGCCGTGACCGCGCTTCCTTGTTTGACCTTGATTGTGGCCTATCTGGCCCCCTGGGATCCTCTCCTTTTTACCCGCGACTTGCATCAAAGTTCTTTCCAGACCGCGAATCCGAGCTGGGCTTCTTTCCGCCAGGACTTGCACTCGCGTTATGATGTGCGGTATTACCGGGAGGGCTCGGCGCAAACCGTGAGTGTGATTGACGAGCGGGATGGGTCCGACCGTTACTTGGTCCGGAACGGCCGGATTATCGGGGCGGCCAAGAGCCGGCTTGAGAGCGAAGTGCTTGCCGGCCAGTTGCCGTTCATGTTGCATACTGAGGCCCGGGAGGTTCTGGTGGTGGGTTTGGGAACCGGGATCCTGAGCAGTTCGGTGGCCACGCATGCGGTGCAAGGGATTGATATTCTGGAGCCGGAGCAGGCTGCAGTGGAGGCCTCGCAGTTCTTTACTCTCCACAACCGTAATGTGCTGGCCGATCACCGGGTGCATTTAGTGCGCGAAGACTTGCGCGGGTACTTGCGCGCGCAGGCTGATGTTTACGATGTCATTATCTCCGGGCCGCAGGACTTGTGGAGCTATCCTTCGGGGGCGTTGCTCACCTATGAAAGTCTGGCTGCCGGGCGCGCGGCATTGAAAAGCGGCGGAGTTTTTTGTCAGTGGATTCCTCTGGACGGCCTCGATCCCGCGGACCTTAAGTTGCTCACGCGCACTTTTGGGGAAGTCTTCCCGCACACGCAGGTCTGGGAGCTGGCGCACGGAGTGGATGTGCTCCTGCTGGGTTCGGATGTTCCTGTGGAGTTTGATGTGGAGAAGGTCCGGGGGCAATTCAAACGCACGCAGTTGCGTCAGGACCTTGCGCGCATTGGGGTGGACTCCCTCTATGATCTGCTCAGTTGTTTTGTATTGGGCGAGGAAGGTTTGCGCCAGTACGCGGGAGCAGGAGACTTTCACACCGATGATGACCTCATTCTGGAATTCCGCTCTCCGGATGCCACGCACCAGCCCACGGCGCGTTTGAACGCATCGCTCTTGTCTTCATTGCCTTCGGATCCCTACAAAGTGGTCAAGGAAAGCACCTCGGATCTGCGCCACCGTTTGGCCGGACGCTTGAGGCTTTTTGATGCGTATAAGCGCCGGGAGCTTATCCAAAAGGCCAGGGACTTGGTCGCGCCCCTGAGCCGGGAAGAAATTATCCAGTTCTGTCTCAAGGATCCCGACTTGGCCGATACCACGGCCCTGTGGGGCCGGCTCTATGATGCCTCGCGCTGGTGTTTGCAGGGATATATGGATGACACGGGCTGGATGGCTGCCGCCTATGATGCGCCCCGGGATCTTTACCTTTCCACCGGGACTCTGGCGGATCAGCTCGAGGGCTCCTTGCGCATGGGTCTCCTGGCGGCCTTTACCTCCAACTATGACTTGGAGAAACTCTTCCAATACAAACTGGGTTTGCATTTGAGGCAGGCCTATCACGACTACACCCTGGAAGGCGCGGATTTTGACGGGAACTTGCAGCTCGGGTATTTGGGCGGGCCGGATCAGGGCGGCCAACTGGGGCCCACGGCTCTGGGTGTTTTGGGGATCATTCAGTTGAGGGAGCCGCGTCTGTATCAGGGGCAACTCGAGAAGCTGGTGGGCTTCATGGGTCTGTTGCAGGAGGAGGACGGGCGCTGGGGCAGCGGAGTGTTCAAGTCCGATCCGGAGGAGGCCTCTCTCTTGCAGGTGGGCTATGCGCTATCGGCCTTTATGGAACTCTATTATTTTACCGGGCACGACATCTTCCTGAAACGGGTCGAGACCAGCTTCCCTTTTCTGGCGGAGTATGCGGGACAGATCGAGGATCTGGAAACCGCCTATTGGCTGATTCAGTCCCTGCACCAAGCCTACCGGGCCACGGGGGAGGAGGCTTATGCGGATTGGGTGGTGCGCAGCGCAGACCGGTTGGTGCCTTTGCAAAGTGCTTCGCTCGGAGAGGGTTGGGAGATCTTCGGCGGGGTCGGGCCTCACGGTTCCACGGCAGATACCGGAATTTTCTCGTTATCTATGGGAGAGGCCTCGGCTTTGGCCGAGGAGGCCGGGTTCCCGGACCGGGCCCAGCTCTATCGCCAGGTTATGGAGTTGGGTGTGCGCTATTTGTTGCAGCAGCAAGTCGTTGAGGAAGAGGCCTTGGAGTGGCCCAATCCCGTGCGCAGTATGGGCGGGGTGCGGGAATTTGCAGGGGATGGGAGGATGAGTTTTTTGGGCACGGTGCGGGCTTCCCATTCGCTTGTGGTGCAACTGCTGTTCTTGAATGAAGGAGGGGTGCGCAGCACCACTCCGAGCGCGTTCTTTAAATTGAGTCAGAAGAATTAGGCGTGTCATTCCCGCGGAAGCGGGAATCTAGTCGTTTCAGTCATCCAAATAGATCCCCGCCTGCGCGGGGATGACAGTTAGGAGAGGGTCATGCAACATGCTGTTAGAGCCGTAGTTATTTTCTCGCTACTTTTTCTAGCCGTTTCCACCCCTGTTCAAGCCGGTTCCACCACGGTCCCTCAAGCCACCATTTCGGAGATCATGAAGAAGCTCGAGGAGATCTCCGGTGATGTGTCCCGCATACGCAAATTCGGGATAAAGGGGGCCGGTGACAGCGGCGATTCCACGGGACGTTTGGAGGCACTCTCAAATCAGATGGCCCAGGTGCTCAAGAACCAGGAACAGATTCTCCAGGAGTTGGGGGTGATCCGGATCCGGGCGAGCCAAAAATGAGCCGGGAAGAAAATACCTCGCAAAGATAAGAAAAGTTGCGTACTATTGTGTATAGGATTGACTAATTTTTTGATAAATGTTAGAATTCTCACTGGGCATTTGAATTAAATTGTAGATTCTTCAAAATGAAATCCTGTTTCCTTGAGGGCTGAGCTGTGGTCGTCGACCCTTCAGAAATTCCTGACGAATTCGCCGGTTACATAAAGAAGAAGCCAGGAGAAGAAGGAGACGCAGGCAAGTCTCCGGAGCAGCCTCAAGATCCCAAGCCTGCTGCCTGGCCTCCGCCTCCTTCAGGTTCCCAACCTGAAGAAAAGTCTTCTGCCCCCTCGTGGCCGCCTTCAGCAGGAGAAGAGAATTCAGTGCCTCCCAAGGAGTCTGTGCCGCCCGGGGCCTCAGCCCAGAATGCCCCAACTACAGGCCGGGCCACGGAAGTGGAAGCGCCCACACTTATTGATGCTTCTTTGAGTGAGGAGCCTCCGCGTTCTTTTGTTCACAAACTCACCGAGAAATTTTCCCCCAAGAAGATTATTTACGGAATTGATTTGGGAGACAGCAGTGTCAAGGTGGTCAAAGTCCGCCAAGTGGCTTCCGGCTTTCAGCTCGCGGATTTTTGGCACCAAGAACTTCCGCCGGCGGTTTGCGCCAAGCGTGACAGGCGCCGCGAGTACTTGATTGAGTACCTGCGCGGGCTTGTGGTTCCGGAGCCGGGGGTGGTGGCTCACGGCATGTGGCTTTGCAGCGGGGATTCCGTGAGCATTTCCTCTGTGCTGGTTCCCAAGCTTTCGGGCAAGGACCTCAAGGGCGCGCTCATTATGGAGGCTAAAAAGCAAGCGGCCTTTTCCGTGGATCCGAATAATTTTTTCTATGTGGCCGGGACCGACTCGCCGGAAAAGGGCAAGCTCCAGGTTCTGACTGTGGCTTCGCAGCGGGATCACATTGACGATGCGGTCGCCATTATGGAAGAGGTGGGTTTGCACCCCGCACAAATCAACGTGCTTCCTTTTGCCTTGGAGAATTTGGTGACCCAGGCCAATTTGATCCGGGAAGACGAGGTGGTGGGCGTGTTGGATTTGGGGGCCAAGCGGTCGGCCCTCAGTTGTTTTGCCCATGGCCGTTTGCAGTTCTTCCGGGAACTTCCCATGGGCGGGGATCAGTTGACCCAATCCATGATGCGCACAGTTACGACCGCGTCCGGCAAGCGGGATGTCAGTTTCGAAGAATCAGAGCAAGTTAAAAAGGAAGTGGGGATTCCCGGACCGGACCAACACGAGGCCGAGTTCGGGGGTCTGACGGGGTGGGGGATTGCCGGCATGGTCCGGCCGGTGCTGGAGCGCCTGCGTACTGAAATTCAGCGCTCACTCAACTACTACAAGCAGACCTTCAAGATTACAAAGATAGACCGTTTGCTCATTTGCGGCGGAGCATCGCGCATGAAGGGCTTCCTGGAATACCTCAGCAAGAATTTGCCCGAGGTCCAGGTTTCCGAGCTCAATTCCCTCCAGCTGGTCGGGGAGTGGGTTGACGCAGATAATTACGATTGGAAACGTCTGAAGGCGGCTTCCCCGGATCTGGCCGTGGCCCTGGGGCTTGTGGTGCGTCCTAAGCGCCAGAAGTTCAATCTGGCTCCGCCGGAGCTGGCTCTGAAATACCGGCTGGCCAGTCTTAAGCTCGGTTTAAAACTACTCATTCCTCTTTTTGCGCTTGCCGCTGGTTTTATGTACCTGGGTGTTTCTGCGCAAGTGGCCAACTACAAGAGACTCATTACCAATGCGGAATCCGGTCTGGAACAGATGGAGGTCACGGTTTCCCAGATTCAGATTCTGGATCAGAAAAAGGCGAATTATGAGAAACGTAAAGGGTTGCTGGACAAGGCCGTGGGACGCCAACCCCTTTGGCACGGAGTCTTGAAGGAGCTTAGCCACATCACAAGCGACAATATTGTGCTGAAAAAGATTGAGGTCATGGAGCAGGAACAACCTCAGCAGCTTCTGTTGCAGGGGCTGGTGGCCCAAACCTACACCTCTCTGGATGTGGCTCTCTCGCAGTATTTGATTGCGCTGGATGAATCCCCGTTTTTCGAAAGGGTGCAGTTAGTTTCCACGGACCGCGATCCGTACTCACCGACGCCGCGTGCTGAGTTCAAGGTGTCGTGTCAGTTGGTGTACTAATCCATGATTAAATCATTGATTCAGCAGAACAAAATGCTTTTCTTGGGGCTCGTCGGGTTCCTTGTGTTTCTGGTGGGCTTCTATATCGGGCCGTACAAGGGCCAAATCCGGCAGACGGCCAAGCTCAAGGAGCAATTACAGCCTTTGCACGACCAAATGGTGGAGTACGAAGGGATGATTTTGAGGGCCCCGGATCCGGTCGGTGCGATTGCAAGGATAAACGAAGAGACTTTGCGTTTGGAGCAGATGGCCCCCGCGACAATGGATATTCCGCGTTTGATCCAGCAGCTGGCTTCCAAAAGCGAGGAATTGGAAATTGAGGTTGCCTTTATCCGGCCCCGCGATGATTTTGAAAACGTGAAGGGGGCTGCTCCTCAAGGTGTCTACCGAATTTATGTTGAAGTCCAGCTGCAAACGGATTACCAGTCCCTGGGCCGGTATATAGAGGAGCTCGGAGGCCTGACCCTCTTGTGCACTATTGAGGATATGACCTTGGAAACAAATAAGGATATCCCCGCAGGCCTGATTCAGGCGAATTTGATTGTGAGCAGTTATGTGCTCACTGCCGGGAGAAGCAGCTAATGGCTCTTGATGAGAAGAGCAAAAAACAACTGATCATGATCGGGGTTCTCTGCGTGGTTATGCTCTTTGCCTTTGTGAACAGCATTTTCAAGGTCAAGAACCGCCACAAGGGCGGGGGCGGTGAGGCCCATGTTGAAGAGCCTGCGTCTGAGCCACACGCCGAAACCCCGGCATTTGTTCCGGAACGCGGCTCCAGACCGGTGGTTACCATGGGAGCTTTTGATGAAGAGTCGCGACGTTTACAGTTGGCCAGCCTGGAGCGGCCGTGGGGCAGGGATCCTTTCTTTATGCAGGAAATTATTTTGAGTGCGCGGGAGACGTCTCTGGACTTGCAGGGAATTTCCTGGCGGCCGGATGGGAAATCCTACGCTATTGTGAACGGAGAGATCCTCCAAACCGGCGATATGTACGAGAGAAATATCATTGTCGAAATTGAGGCAAGGCGCGTTCTCCTTGAGCGAGAGGGGCGCCGCTACATTCTGTCTCTTCAGGAAGGGGAATAGGCCATGGCGATTCGACACCTCAGTCAGTTTTACAGAAGGGCCTCTGTGGCCGCTCTGCTTTTGACGCTTGGAATTGTGAGCGGGACTTCTCTGGGTTTGGCGCAGGAATCGCCGGGAACTCCTCCCCCTTCGAGCCACAAACAGATGTCTCTGATTACGATGGATTTTCGGGATACGGAAATTGGGGATGTCCTGCGTTTGCTGGCCAAGCAGCATGACATGAATATTATTCTTTCCGAAGAGGTGCGCGGCCCGATCACTGTGCAGTTTTCAGAGGTGACTGTGGACGAGGCCATTGATGCGGTGATTACCGTCAACGGCTATGCCTATACCCGGCGCGGCAATGTAATCAAGGTCACGACTCCGGAAGCGGCGGAACGCGAGCCTCCTGTAACCCGCGTATTTACCGTGAATAATGCCAGTGTGGCGACCCTGCAGGCTGCATTGCAGCCCGTGCTGACGGCCACGGGGTCCATCCAGGTGGACGAGCGTTCGCGCTCCATTATTGTGACCGATACGGCGGCTGCGGTGGAGAGTGTGGGAGAGCTGATTAATGACCTGGATTACCAGACTCCGCAAGTATTGATCGAATCACGCATCATTGAAACAGTGCTTGGCGACAACCAGGCTTTGGGAATCAACTGGAATATGCAGGCTTCTGCCAGAGGGGCCTCCAGACCCACGACAGCGCCCTGGAAAAATTGGGGTAGCGACAAGGACATATACCCGCAGAACGAGCGGGAGATCTCCCAGGAAGTTGTCGAAGTCAACGGCGTGGACCAGTTCCAGACCACCATTGCCACGGACTTTGGTCTCAAAGGGGTTATTCTGGGTAACGACACTTTGCAGTTCGCCCAGTTTCCCGCGGCCGCGATCACGGACTTTGTTTTCGGCACCTTGGATTTTTCGGCTTTTCAAGCCGCACTGCAGATCCTTTACAGCAACAGCGAGACACGAACCCTCTCCAATCCGCGCGTGACAACCCTGGACAACCAGGAAGCGCGTATTGTGGTGGGAACGCGCACGCCGGTCCCGACCTTTGAGCGCAATGAAAACACGGGTAGTTTTGAAATCACCGGTTTTGACAAAGAGGAAGTGGGAATCACCCTGACGGTCACACCGCACGTGAGTCATGACAATTACATCACCATGGATATCGTTCCGGAAGTCAGCAGCATCCTGCGTTTTACTTCTGAATTCGAAGTGCCGGTGGTTTCTACCCGAACGGCCAATACCAGCGTGCGGGTTCCGGACGGGCATACGGTTGTGATCGGCGGCTTGCTGGAAGAAGTCAATACGGAAGGGAGCACCAAAGTCCCGGTGCTCGGAGATATCCCGCTACTGGGTTACCTCTTTAAACAAAAGACGGACGACCTTACCCAGACGGATCTCTTGGTGTTTATCACCGGCCATATCATGAACGATGATATGGTGGACCGGAGCGCCCGGCATGCAATAAGTCGTGTGGACAAACCCAGTTTCTTTGCGGATCCTCTGGTTGATCCGGTGGAGACGGCCGAAGTTGCCGAGGTGGCTGCGGCCGTGGAGACTCCTGTGAAAGAATCTGCGGGCAAGAGCAAAAAGCCGTTGAAATTGAACCACCGGGGTGCTGGAGGCCAGGAATAGGAGGGGTTTGTGAAGCTTAGGTTTGGTGACGCTGCAAGAGACCGGGTCTCTAGAGTGTTTGCTTTTATCGCGCCGGTTGCCCTGGTGGCTGTATTAATTCTGTGGAAGGTCACGGCAGACCGCATGGAGCAGACAGCTGAACTTAGGGCCATGAATCGCATTCAGCCTCAGGTTCAGGGTCTCTTAAACCATGTCAATACGCTGAACGTCCGGCTTAAGTCCACTGAGGAAGACAGGCGGGGTTTGACGGCGCAAGTCAATGAGCTCAATGAGGGAATTCAGATCCAGCAGGCCATCAACCAGGATTTGGAGTCTCAACTTGCCCAGGCCGAGATCCAAGTGAACACCCTCCAGAGAAATCTCGAAGAAATTCGTATTCATGTTAAACAGTCTGAGGACGCCAAATTTTTGTCTGCCATTGTGGGCGAGAACAAGGACCTCAAATCCCGGATTGCCGCACTGGATGCGCAAATGTCCCAGGCTGCAGAAAATGTGGAGAATCTCACCCGCATTAACGAAAGTCTCAATGACAAAGTCGCGAGTTACAGCTCAAGAAAGGGGAATCGCAAGAAAGGGACGGACAGGGCCGAGGCCCGGATTTTGGAGTTGGAGTTGCAGTTGGCCAAGGCCGAAGAGAGTAAGGCCTCCCTCGAAGGCCTCTTGCGAACCGCTTCCAAGCGCTTGAGCCAGCAGTTGGAAGTTAACCAGGGCCTCACATCGGAAATCGGCAATCTCACCAATGCCTTGCGGGCAAAAGAAGAACGCTTGGCCGCGTTAGCAGAGGATCTGGAGGCCTTGAGCCGGGAAGAGACTGCGCTCCGCGAACAGGTGGCTCGCGTGAAGGATTCCAAGAGCAAGCTGGAGCAGGAGGTCAACGACATCCGGGGGCATATGGGAGAGGTGGAGGGGATGTACACCGTGGCTTTGGACGATGCCGATGACTTGGGCCGTGCTTTGGTCAATAAGGAGAAGATCATTGTCCGCCAGTCCGATGAGATCGCGGCCTTGGAACAGGCGATTGAAGCCAAGCAACTTCAGCAGGCTGAGCTTAGCGGGCGGCTTGCGGAAACACAGGGTATTTTGGACGAGAGCCGGCAGACCATATCGGACTTGGCCTTTTCTCTAGATAATACAGCCGAGCAGAACCGGATTTTGCGCGGCCGGGTGGTGCTGCTGGAAGGGCAACAGGAGGAGATGAGCTCCGATCTGGCCTTGGCGCGCACGGTGCAGAGCCGAGCCTCAACCCAGCTGGTCCAAGCGGCTGAGGTTAGCGAAGGGATGCAGGCAAAGTTGGTGGAATTGTCCCAGGCATTGCGGGCGATCGAGGAGATCCGTTCGCTTTCCGATACAAATACTGCAACGCAAAAGCGCGCGGAAGTTCTAGGGCAAGAGCTGGAGTGGATGCTGAGCGTTCAGGAAGAGGAGGCACAGAGGGATGCAAAACGGTTGGAGTAGACTTCTAATCAGTCTGACCTTGAGTGCAGTTCTGGGAGCTCCCGTGGCCCTAGCCGGGAACTCAGAGGTTCAGTCGCTTTACGAAGAAGGGCGCAGTCTGTACCAGGAAGGCCGTTTTCAAGAGGCCTTGCAGCTTTACAAACAGGCGATTGCAAAGGGTTTGAACGATGAAGTGTTGCAGGGTGTTCCTGTCAGTTTCGTTGAAAGCATTCCCGCGCCGCAAATCCCAACCCAGAATGCTGCGATTGCCGTCCCGGAAAGGCAGGTGGCGGAAAGAGAACAGACTGCGGCGCCGCTTCAAGACTTTTCTCCGGTCCGGTCCACTGACGCACCGTCTGAGATTGCGAAACGCGCTCCTTCGGAAATGGAGCTGCTGCAGTCCTTGCTCAATGAGGTCGTAACAAACCGTAAATTTATCGATAAGCAGCGGGGTGCAATTAAGACAGAGGTCTCCAAGGCGCAGCGTGACTATTGGATGTCGGCGCAGAAGGCCCGCGACGCCCAGGCCAAGCTGGCTGAGCTCCGGAGTCAGGTTTATACTCTGCCCCAAGGCGAGATCAGCGAAGAAAAATTCAGCGAGGAAGTACAGAAGCAGATTGACCAGCTCGAGGCGGCGTATCAGAGAGAGCGCAGCCAGTTGGAGGCACAGAAGGCCCAGATTCCTGCCGAGTATGTGAAGATTGAGCGCGAAGTATTGCATTTTGGCCGCAGTGTTCAAAGGGCTGAAGAACTCAGGCAAGCTGAAAAGGCCCGTATTGCCGATTCCGAGGGCCGTCTCAAGGTCTACGGTCAGGAACAGCTTGCGCTCTTGGCGCAGGAGCAAGAACTGGTTCATCGAGAGGTTCAGCTTCGGCACCGTCTTGCGTTGCATTTTGGAGCTGAGGGGAAGTATCCCCAGGCTATCGAAAATTTCCGTGCCGCAATTGAGTTGGATCCGCAGAACCCCAATCTTGTGGCGGACTTGGCCGTAGAGCATGCGAGAGCCGGTAAGTATAAGCCTGCCATCGCCGCATACCGCCAGGTACTCTCGCTCAATCCTCAAGATGCCCAAGCCCACTATAATCTGGGAGTGCTCTTGGAGGAGTATGGGAAGTCCCCCCAAGAGGCGTTAAACCACTACATGAAGTACCTGGAGTTGGCCCCGAATGCCAAAGATGCCGAGCTTGTGAGGTCTTGGATCCAGGACATCATCAATAGCCAGAAGGGCTGATTCACCAGCAGTTCCATTTGTCATGCCTGCCTATAGCTACAAAGCCACAGACTCTGAGGGAAGGATTGTCAAAGGCACTCTAACTGCCGGAGACGAGACCGCTGTCTCAACGCGTTTGGATGAGATGGGGTACACGCCGATCTCCATTACCTTGAGCAAAGGAGGCGGCCCCAGCAAGTTCTCGGGTGACATGAATATCAGTTTTGGCCCCCCCAAGGTCAAAGCGATGCATCTCATTGCCTTTACACGCCAATTCGCCACCATCATCAAGGCGGGTGTGCCCATTGTGCAAGGCCTGGGTATTCTGGCCCAGCAAACCGAGAGCGACGGGCTTAAACGGGTGCTCAAAGAGGCCATCGTAGATATTGAAAGCGGCACCAACCTGTCGGATGCAATCAAGAAGCATCCATCTGTGTTTTCCGAAATTTATATCAACACGATTGCGGCCGGTGAATCGGGTGGTGTGCTGGAAAGCGTGTTGCTGAAGCTGTCCGACATGCTTGAGCGGGATAATGAGACGCGGCAGAACGTAAAGCAAGCCATGCAATACCCGATTCTGACTTTGGTGGCCTTGGGCGTGGCTATGTTTGTGCTGGTCACCTTTGTTGTTCCCAAATTCTCATCCATGTATGCACGGTTCGAATCGGATTTACCCTTACCGACTCAGGTCCTTATTTGGGCGAATTTTGCGATAACCAATTATTGGTTCATTGTTTTGCCGGCCATGGTAGGGGCCTTCTTTGCCATTCGATTTTATGCCAAGACCAAGATCGGTACCTGGCATTTTGATTCTCTTTCCTTAAAGATACCGGTCTTTGGGCAGCTTTTTCAGAAGGTCGCTATGTCCCGTTTTTCGATGATGCTGATGACCCTCAACCACGCGGGTCTGCCGATCCTGCAATCCTTTGACATTGTCAGCCGCACGGTCGGCAATGTGGTTGTGGGAAAGGAAGTCTCCAAAATCCGGCAGGCCGTGGCAGACGGACGCGGGATTTCAGACACAGTACTTAAGTGCAAGACGTTCCCTCCCTTGGTGGGGCATATGATCTCCATTGGGGAGAAAACAGGCGAACTGGACGAGATGTTGCATTCTGTGGCCGAATACTATGATCTGGAAATCAAGTCCATGATTAAGAACCTCACCACCCTGATAGAACCCCTCATGACCGCTGTTCTCGGCACCGTGGTGCTCGGAATGGCTCTCGCGATCTTCCTGCCCATGTGGAACATGATCAAGCTCTTCCGGGGCGGACACGGTTAACCGAGCGCAGGGGCTGTGAGCCCCCCCGGCCGCGCCACCCCTCCCTCAGTGCAACGGGTTGGGTTGACGTATTACCAAACGTATGGTATGGTTGGGGTTATGTAACGGGGGCAAGGCCATAAAAACCATCCTGGGGGCCTATGGAGTGGTTTCTTTTTAGTCGACTTCTGCTCGGACACCTGATCGGGGACTTCCCTCTCCAAACCGGCACAATTTACCGCCTCAAGATTCAAAGTCTGCGCGGCACGATCCTCCACGCCGGCATTGTGACCTTTACCATGTGTTTGATGGGCCTGCCCTATTGGGGATACGGGTGGTTTTGGGCTGCCATGATCTTTGTGCTTATTTCCCACACTGTTGAGGACTGGGCCAAAGTCAACGTGTACTCGCGATGGGCCCCGCTCAACGGATTCTGGGGTTTCTTCCTGGACCAGGTCATCCATGTGGTCACCATCTTTGTGATTTTTCTGACTCCGCTTGGGTATCTGCCCGTTGCTGAAGTACCCACCCTATCCAATACAGGTTCATGGCTGGTGCAGCTCTACCTGGACAACCACGCCATGGTGATCATTACGGCCTATGTCTTTTCCTTATTTGCAGGAACGTATTTTTTGAGTTTCTTTAAAGCAAGCTTCTATCGAGCCCAGGAGGGCGCAGAAGACCGCTCCCTGGAGAATCTGAACCGGCGTTTCGGGATTCTTGAGAGAACACTCATCACCACATCTTTTCTTTATCCGGATCGATGTTTCTACCTTATTCTCCTTGCCGGGCTTTTGCGCTTGCCTTTCCCCAAGCTCCGGGTCTCGGTGGACTACTGCCTGAATCTAGCGTTTGCCGGTTGCATCGGTGTGGCCATGTGGATGTTGCTGCTCGCGATTTGATGCCGGCAGAAGGAACTTCCATGAATCCAAGCTCATCCGGACCCGAGAAAAAGCTCGAACGCCTGACTGCCCTTTTGGAGGTCAGCGCTCAACTGAATTCAACCCTCCAGCTCGACGAGTTGTTGCAAATCATCTTGGATAATGCGACCAAAGCAGTGGGGGCCCAGGCCGGTTCGGTCATCCTTTTGGATGAATCCTCAGGGGATCTCACCTGCAAGGTGGCCATGGGGGAGAAGAGGGAACAGGTTAAGGAATGGTTCCGGCTCAAATTGGGCCAGGGCATTGCCGGGTGGGTGGCCCAGAGCGGGGAGCCCTTGCTGGTGAGCGATGTAAAGCAGGATAAACGATTTTACTCCAAGGTGGACGAGGTCACGGGCTTTATGACGGAGTCCATTCTCTGCACTCCCTTAAAAATCCGCGACAAGATCCTCGGGGTGCTCGAAGTGGTTAATTCCCAAGGTGAGGAGGGGTTTACGCAAGAAGATCTGGATCTGCTGATTGCCTTTTCCAGCCAAGCCGCGGTCTCGGTTCAAAATGCCATCTTGGTGCAAGGCATGGATCGCGAACGCCGCTATCTGCGGGAGGCTTTGGAAGAAAAAATCCAGATGGTCGGCAGCAGCCCGTATAGCCTGGGTTTGCGGGATCTGATTGCCAAGGTGGGCCCGACGGATTCAACGGTTCTTCTCAGGGGGGAGAGCGGCACCGGCAAGGAACTGGTGGCGCGCGCTTTGCACCAAACCAGCCGTCGCTCTGCCAAGGCCTTTGTCTGTGTTAATTGTGCCGCCTTGAGTGCGTCTCTTTTGGAGAGCGAGCTCTTCGGTCATGAAAAGGGTGCTTTTACCGGAGCAGACCGCAAGCGTATCGGCCGTTTCGAATTGGCGGACGGGGGCACGGTTTTCTTGGACGAAATCGGAGTGATGTCTTTAGAGACTCAGGTCAAGTTTTTGCGCGTTTTGCAGGAGCGGGAATTTGAGCGTGTGGGAAGTGCCGAGACATTGAGAGTGGATACCCGGATCATTGCCGCGACCAACGAGGAACTCGAATCGGCGATTGCCCAAGGCAAGTTCCGGGAGGACCTCTACTACCGCCTCAAGGTGGTGGAGATTCAACTGGAGCCTTTGCGGCAGCGGCCGGTAGATATCCAGGAGTTAGTAACCTATTATTTGCAACGGTTTGGAGGGGAAGTAGGCAAGACATTTTCGGGCATTGAGGAGGAGGCGGTGCGGGTGCTGGAGCACTATTCTTGGCCCGGGAATATCCGGGAGCTGCGGAATGCCATCGAACATGCGGTGGTCCTCGGAAGCGGCCCTCGGCTGACCCTTAAAGATTTGCCGCATACGCTGCAGCAGCTCCGGGGCACGGAGACGAGCGAAACCATGGCGGATATGGAGCGAAGGCATATCGAGCGTGTGTTGCGGTCCACAGGTTGGAACAAGCGCAAGACGGCGACAATTCTGCAGGTTTCCAGAAATCGATTGGACCGGAAGATCGAGGCCTACGGTCTTCGCGGGCCGGAAGCGGACTCTTGATCAGACCGGCTGCTCGAGCGACAGCGTTCGGTGTTGGGTGCTTTGGGTGTGGATCCAATCATAGGCCCAAAGGCCGGGGAGGCCAGACAGCCGGAATTGACGGCCTTGAGCCTTCTCCTGCGCAGGCGGCGCATTGCCTTTGGGCATTTGGCCTCTTTTGATCAGCCTTGATCAGCTTTGTCCTCCTTGCGACAACTCTTCCTAAAGTACCTCATTGATCTGCATTAGCTTGATTTTCTGCTCATTTATGATACCTTTTGCCTGAAAAGCTATCTTAATAAAAGGGGGCATGGTGTGATGATTCGTCGGATTTATGGCCCTGCCGAGGGAGAAAACCAGCAGAACTCCCGACCGGAAATGATGACACTGAAAGACGTTGCAAGATATTGCGGGGTTCATGAGGTCACCATCTACCGGCTCCTGAAAGAAACCGATATCCCGGCCGTCAAGTTGCGTGGCCAATGGCGTTTCCGCAAAGATTTGCTGGATGCGTGGCTCGAAGAGGGAATGAACCGGCACCGGGTTGCCTAGGGATTGGTTCCGGAACGGAGCCAAGTGTTGCCAAATGGAAACAAACTGTAACACTCTATCAATAAATAAGTTACAAAAAGAAGTATCAAGCAGGGCTCCAAAACGGAGCTATGAGTGGCTCAGGATCTCAGGGGGAGCCGCTGAAGGCCGAATTTGCGTATCCCAAGACAAATTTTGTAACCCTTTTATATTAAATGGGTTAGTGTAAGTTGCCTTCGAAACATAGGTAGCTTTTTTTAAGTTGGCATCAGAGTTGCTCTAATAGCAGAGGACACATAGTCCTCAATCTGTTCTTTGAAGGTAAGAATCAAATCTTGTCAAAGGCAAACCACTTCGCTAAGGGTGGGACGCAAAGCCACAGACCCGACTTTCCGGGGGAGAGAGGGGGCGCTGGGCTGCCAAGGATTGGAATTCTTGGATGGTCTTCGGACCGCAATCGCGCACGTCCCGCACCCGAACAGGTGCGGGACTTTTTTTGGAGTGAGCCGCAATGAAAAACAATCACCGCCAACGAAAGATCGCTTTGAAGCTGATCGCGCTGTGCCTCGGCTTCTCGATGGTCTTCGGTTTTGTGCCGGAACGCGTGTACCCGGCAGACCAGGACCTCACCATTGATTCCATTCAGGGACAGGTGCGCATCCAGAGATCCGGGGATGAATCCTGGGTTCAGGGCGCCGTGGGCATGCAGGTGGGTCCTCAGGACCGGCTCGATGTGAGCCCTGCGTCCATGATGGTCCTTAAGTCCGGGACCGGATCCACGCTCATGGTCGAACCCGGACAAAACCTGCTTGTGCAAGAACTGATGGCTTCGCAGAGCGCAGGGCCTGACGCTATGGCTCTGTCTCCGCTTCAGGCAGGAGAGGTCCTTTTGCGTGAATCAACAGGCCGGGTCCAGCGCAGAGTCAGCGGCGGCTCTTGGGAAACTCTGGAATCCGGAACCCTCTTGCAGGCGGGCGAGACGGTTCGCACTCTCATGAACTCCAGAGCGGTGCTGGAGTATGCAGATCAGACAGTTCTCACTCTTAAAGAAAATAGTGTTTTGACCTTAGCGGATGATTCCCTTGATTCGGAATCGGGCACGAGCCGGCGCGAGCTCAAACTCGATCTCGGAAGTATGCACTATAAGGTCAGCAAAATCCAAGAAAAGGGTAGCGAGTTTAAAATTCACTCCTCTACTGCGATTGTGGGCATTACAGGAACCGAGGGGACTATTGTTGCGGGTGGCGAAGGGAAACCAACCAGCAATATTTTGCTCGAAGGCAGCACATACAACATGGATGCAGAGGGTCAGAACGGTGTGGCGCTGAAGGCCGGCAATGTGTGGACCATCGGCGGAGAGGAAGCCCCGTTGCGCCGCAAAGCAACTGCCGGGGAACTTGCCGGAAAGGGATTTACGGAATTGCACCCGGGTCTTGTACAGCGCTTGGACGCATTTTTGGAAGCTTATGATCAAAAGCGACTCCAAGGCTATAACACCGATTCGCTGAACTCTGCATTGCAGGAAATCTTCTTGGCCGCGAGTCTGAATTATTCTGAAAAGGTGAAGAAGCTGTTAGCCAGCGCAGAACAAGAGATGGCAGGACTGCAGGAACGTTACACTCCCGAGTTCTTGGCTGCGCGGCAAGAGCTGGCAGGAGCAAAGGCGCAGCTTGACACATTGCTCAAGGCAGGTCCTACGGAAAAGACCCGCGCTGCGGTTGCGGTCTGGCACGAGGCGGAAAAATCATGGAAACAAAAGGATTTGGATGAGATGAGGGATCATCTGCAGCGTTTGAACAGGCAGGTGGCCTCAATCAGTCTTGATGAGCAGGGTTTGGACAAGATCGATTCTCTGAAGAAGCGTCTTGAAGAGTTCGACCAGAGCCTGATGGAAAAGGAACAACGCGGCTATCTGGTAGACGGGGCGCAGTTTTCTCTGAACAAAGCCGTGTTCTACGCGGATCGGGGCGAGCTCACCCGCGCGGAGTCTCTACTCTTGGAGGCCCAAGAGCGCTCCAATATGGCGCGAACACAGGTTTCGGAAACGCTATCCGGGGATCTTCAGGCGCTGGCCGAAAAGGTCAAAGCAATGGGCGGGGAAGGCTATGACGTGGCTGAGGTAGCCGAGCAACTCAAGACGGCCCGCGTTTACAACGAGCGCGGTTTTAAATCACCTGCTGCACAGCTCTATGACGATGTCGTTGCGGCATTGCCCAATTTAAGGCGAAAATTGAGTGCGGAGTCACAGTACAAAATCGCGTTGCTTGGAGAGACTCTTGATACCAAGGCCGAGGCCGGATACGAGCTGGGAGAACTCCGCAACCGCTTTGAAGCTCTTAAGAAAATGGCGTTTTCCATGAAGCCGGAGAAGCTGGACAAGGACTTGAATGCCTTGAGTGATGAAGCGGGCAAGCTGTCCATGCCGGCTCATGTAGGGGCGCTTGTGAAGCGTTTTGAGACTTTGCTCGAGGAAAAGAAAGCTGCCGGGTATGAAGTCCGGCCTCAGGTTGCCCTGCAAGCAGAGGCGCAGACTTTGGTTAATCAAGGTTTGCCGATTCTGGCTCAGGAGAAATATCGGGAAGGTTTGAGAGCCTTATCGGCCCTCAAGGATACTACGCCTCCTTCTTTGCAGGTGGGCGACTTGGATTATGCAGGAGACCAAGTGAAGCTCAGCGGTTTGGCCTTTGACAAGGTGGACTTAGAGGCAGTGTGGATCAATGGCAATCGCACGGAGGCCGGGGAGGACGGGAAATTCGAGGCTGTTCTGAAGGTCAGCTCTTCGTGGGATCAGCTCAAGGTCTGGGCTACGGACACCAGCGGAAATCGCAGTCCTGTGGTCCAGATGCCGTTGGATGCGGAGTGGTTGAGCGCTCAGAGATCCGCCATTCAACCTGTGGAGTTAGAGGATACCCGGGCCTCTTTGGAAATTGCGGGGCTTAATCTGAGGCTTGCAGGCAGCACTGCGCCCGGCGCCACTCTTCAAGTCGGGGAGGAAAAGATTCTGGCGGACGCCGGGGGCCGTTTCAGCATGAGGCTTGCATGGAATCCGGACTGGGCTGAGGAAGGGTTGACGCTCGTTTCTATGGATGCATCCGGGCAAAACCGCCACGAACAACAACTGCCTGTTGTCGATTCCGCGGGACCGGCCATCCAAGTGGCTCATGTGCGCACAGAGGACATGGTTCCTCCGAATATCAATGTTCAGCCGTTGGATTACGTGGGAGACACAGTGGAAGTCAAGGGCCGTGTCAGCGATGAATTGAGTATTGTTCTCAAGGGCATTGTGCAGGACGCCAGCGGAATCCAGGAAGTCCGGGTGGACGGCCAGCCCGTTGAACTTGGAGAGGGCGGAGCTCTGAAGACGCATTTGGCTATAACCGCCAAGAAGGCGTTGGAGGGCGGAATTAAAGTGAGTGCCGTTGACCAGTTGGGTAATTCCAGTGAGTTTGTGGTGCCCATAGATGCCGTTAATCTGCGGCCCATCCTGACGGTTAATAGTGAACAACTGGCCTTGGGTCAAGGGGGAGAGTTTGAAAAGGCATTTTCGCTGCAAGAGGGCGTGAGGATGATTCGTGTCCGGGCAGTGGATGCTGCCGGCAACAAGGCTACCACAAAGGAATTGCGCGTTTCCGACCGCATTGCTCCGAAGATAGAACTGGCTGAAAAACTGGAAACAGCAGACCGCTTGATGATCCAGGGGCGCACAGAGCCGGAGGCCCGTTTGGAGGTTAATGGCGAGGTTTTGGCACAGGCCGGAACCCAGGGGGATTTCCTCCTTTCTCTGCCGAGAAAACTTGAAGATCAGGCTGTCAGCTTTGTGGCTGTAGATGCATCCGGAAATCGTTCTTCGGAGACCGCGTTGCAAGTGCCCGCGCGCGTGGACTACCGGGCTCCAAAGCTTATTGTTTCAAATGTTAAGCGCTTGGGGGGGGCGCGCATCCAGTTGGAAGGTTGGGTGTGGGATGATCTGGCCCTTGAAGGCCTGCAGATTGACGGGCAGAGCCTTGAAGTCGATGAGGACGGTCATTTTGTCTGGGAGGGGCAAGCTTCTTCGAGTCGGGAATCAATCGAGGTATTGGCCACTGACCGGTCAGGCAAGCAGACACAAGCATTGCGTGTCTTGACCGACAAAGTGTCTCCTGAGCTGAAGCTGGCGGAGCCTGTGTTTAGTGAAGGCGCTGTGGAGATCAGCGGCCAGGCTTCGGATGACGTCTATTTAAAGGAAGTCCGGGTCAACAATATTCCGGCTCAACTCAACGAGGACGGGTCCTTTATGCGGCGTTTGGCCGTGAACCGCAGTCTTGAGTCCTATACGGTTGAGGCGATTGACGGTTTTGGAAATGTGACTTCAATCGGTCCTAAACAATTGAACGCTCCGGAGGATAACTCGCCTCCGTTGCTGCAAACGAAGTCTCTGAGTTTTGGAAGCCCGGAAGTGCACGTGGCCGGCCAGCTCATTGATGACGTGGGTGTGGGCGGTTTATGGATCAACGGGGTTCCCGCCGAAGTCTATGAGAACGGGTCCTATCAACGCATTGTGCCTTTAGCGATTGAACAGCCCAAAGTGAAAGTGACGGAACTTGTTTACGGAGAAGGAACGGTCGGGGTCCTTGGGGAGGTTGTAATGGGGGACTTCACTCCGAAGACCATTCAAATCTCGGCGACCGACCTCGAAGGCAATGAAGCCGCCGGTATTGAAAGTCCAATCGATCCTTTGAGTTATGGGGATCTTCTTGTCACCATCAACCGGGAAACGTATTTGACCGATGCGGGGAATTTTGAAGTCTTTTTGTCGCTCGACACCGGACTGCGTTCGTTGGAGCTCATCGGAACGGATCCTTTCGGCACTGATTCGGAGGTTCTCCTTGTGGGTCTGGAGACCACGCCTCCGGTTTTGGAGCTAAATCCTCTTGAGTACAGGGAGAATGAAGTGATTGTTTCGGGGACAGCCACGGATGAAGGCTCAGGTCTCAAACGAGTTATGGCCAATGGAATCAATGCCGATCTGAACGGATCTGCCTTTGAACTGAGATTGGCTTTGGGGATGAGCACGCTGCAGTTGTCTGCAGAGGACCGTTTGGGCAATGTCACCTTTTCCGAAGTGCTGGAAGTCTTGCCTCCGGACCAAACCGCGCCGGTATTCAACATCGAGATTTCTCCTCAACCCGCGCTTGTGGGCTCACCGCTCAATTTTAATGTGCAGGCCTTTAACGGAGCGGATTCAGAGGTGCCGGACGCGTTAAACAATACCCCTGAACTCCTTGTGATTCTTTCCACCGGGGAGACGGAGTCCATTCCGCTGCAGGGCTCGGGTTCCGTGTTTTACGCAACGCTGGACTTACCGGCAGATGCTCCTGCGGGAACTGCAGAGCTGCGGATTAGCGGAAGGGATGAAGCCGGAAATGAGGGCCAGGAAATCCTCGGCCCCGCATCGTTCTTGATCAATGCCACCGACTTGGTGCCGCCTAGCTTTGCCGCTCAATTGGATCCTCCTTCTCCTGAGGCGGGGGGAAGCTTTTCGATCCTGGTCCAGGCCAGTGAGAGTCTTTCCGAGTTGCCCAAGCTGGAGGTGGAGCTTCCGGGTGGAGAGCTGCTGCATCCGGCCCTTAGCGGTTCTCTGGCGGATGGACTTCTGAATGCACTGCTGACTCTATCCGCAGAAATTCCGGCGGGGATGGGCACTCTCCGTGTCAGCGATGGGTTGGATGTGGCCGGAAACAGACAGTCCGAAGCTGAGACGCTTTCCTTTGAAATCCTCCGGGCGAATCTGAATCAGCTGGATCTTGTGATCGAACGTTATGAGATGACAGGAACGGAATTCATCTTGCAGGGAATCACGGTACCCCAAGCCATGGTGCGTTTGAAGGCCGCTGACTATAACCCGCTGGATTTGCCGGCGGACGCGAGCGGCCGCTTCATGTTCCGCAAACTTCTCAGTGCCGCAGAGCTGGATGAACTCCGTCTCATGGGCGAAGTGGTGGAGGTGCGCGTACAGGCCAGTAACTATGCAGGCTTGAGTTCAGAGGAAATCGTGCTTCTGGTCCGGTTGCCTGAGCCGGAGGTCATGGGGCAAGGTTTCTTCCGCCTGCTGGCTGAGCCGCCGGTCGCGCATCCGGGGGATTCGGTTCACTTTAGGGTGGAAACACAGCGCGCTCTTCGGGAGCCTCCGGCAATGATGCTGCGTTTGGAAGGCGGGATGAATGTCCTGCTGCCGGTCTCGGGCCAGGATCAATTATTTGAAGCCTTCTATCAAACGGATGTGACAACTCCCGTGGGCCCGGCTCTATTGGAGATAAGCTCCAAGAATCAATACCAAAGCTTCACCTATCAGATTGATCCGCTGGGGACTTATGGGATGGGCGGCGCCTTCTTTATGGTCACTGCGATGCCGGATCCGGGTTTGATCGGCGGGGAAGTCCAAATCCAGTTGGAAGCTCCGCGAGCGGTTGAAAGAATGCCGCGTTTGGTCCTGGAGTCGCAGGGGCAGCGCTTGGAAGTGCCGGTTTCCGGCAGCGGGCGTTTCTTCAGCGCCGGGGTCAGGATACCCAGCCACTGGATGCCGGGCCCTGCCATGTGGATCGTCAACCCGGAGCGGCCGACGCGCACCGAGAGGCCCTACGGTCTCGTAAATCAGATCATGCAGTACGGCGAGATGATGCATTTCTCCGCGCGCGTAAATCCCGATCCCATGGTGCCGGGGCTTGAAGCTCAAGTGAGTTTATTTGCGGAGCGCTCACTTAACACGATGCCTTCCGCCTTTGTGACCTTCTCAGACGGACGGCGCGCGGACATCGCGCTTACGGGTGCTTTGCCCGGGATGCAGTTCGAGGGCCGGATTCCGGTTCCCGAACTTGCGCCTTACGGTCCGGTTCGAATCGGGGTTTTGGATTCTCAGGGGCAACTGATCGGGGAGGGCTTTGCTTCTGTGGGCGCCGGAATGATTTTGGGGCAGGAAAGTGTCAGAGCGATCCCGATGAGGGATGTTTGGATGCCGGGAGATTACGCTGAACTGAGAGTGGAGTCCGATGTGCGTTTGCGATTCGTGCCCACAGTCAAGATGATGTTGGTCAGCGGCCGCATTCTCATGGTGCCGGTTCAGGGTCCTGTGCCCGGCAAACAGTTCTACGGTGGTGTGATGCTGCCTCCGAGCGCTTTACCGGGTCCGGTGAGCATCGATGTTTACGACGAGACAGGCCGGCGTATCGGCGGCGGCATGGGGCATATCGGAGGAGGAGGCCGGCGTGAAGGCGATGTCAAGCTGGCCTTGAGGCCGGATTCGCCCGGGCCGAATGACCCCTTTGAACTGAATGTTGAGACACAGCATCCCTTGTACTTCCTGCCTACGGCTGTTGTGGAGTGGATGAATGGGACGCGTATCGACGTGCCTTTGCAGGGCGCGGTGCCGGGGAACTGGTTCTCAGGCCATGGCCAAATGCTTCCCACCCTGCCGGTGGAAGCGGGCCGTGTGGCTGTGTATGACGATCGCGGAATGTTGATGGCCGAAAAGCCTTTGCAGATGATGAGCGGCAGCTTGGGTCAGATTGAGGTGCGTCTGAATCCGGATCCGCCGCAGATGGCGATGCCATTGATGATTCGGGTGCAGACTTCCCGGCCGCTTTCCTATGAGCCCATGGCGCGCGTGATGTTGCGCGGAATGGGGCCTCAAGAGTACCGTTTGCGCGGGGCCATTCCCGGGCTCAGCTTCAGCACTTCTTTGCCTGCTCTCACCGGGGAATTGGAAAGGATCGAGATCGTGGACCGCGGTCCCATGGGACAGGGGAGCGGCGATGTGGTTTGGAGCCGGCAGTACATGACGGGTATGGGGAATGTGGGTATGGGATATCTGCACGTCAACCCCATGCCGCTTATGCCCGGGATGCAAGCTAATTTTGATATTTACACGGAAACGCAGCTCTTTTTTCAACCCAAGGTTCGCATTCGAATGACGGACGGAATGACGGAAGAGATTCCTTTGCAGGGTGCGATTCCCGGGCATCAGTTCTTCGGATCTTTGTGGTTGAGGCCTGAGTTGCCTCCGGGAGAGATTTTCTTTGAACTCGTGGATCGCAACGGCATGCCCCTTGTCGGGCACTTGGAAGGCGGCAATGTTCCGGTGGGTTATGGCAGTACCCAGGATATGGGCGCGAATATCCGTTTGTCCATGGATCCGCCCATGCCGGGTCAACCGCTCACAGTTTATCTGGATGTGATGCGTCCGATGTACCAGCTTCCGTCAATGGAAGTGGAGTTTATGGATGGAAGCGCTATTTACCGGGCCATGACCGGAGTTCTAGGGGGCATGAGTTTTTCAGCCCAGTTGAGTGCGGCCGAAGTGGACCGCCAGCCCAATTTGGTGGAGATCTTGGATGCTCAAGGCCGCACGGTTGCGGAGCGGATTTTGGGTGTGAGCGCAGGAGAGCAGCCCTCTATCAGCACGATGCCTTACCCGCCGATGATGGGCCGGGAACTTGCGGTCCACGTGGACTTCCCGGCGTATGTATCCTTTACGCCGCGAGTTGTAGTGGAGTTCAGGGACGGCAGGATAGTGAATCTTGGTGTGAGCGGCGGGGGCAATCATTTTGAAAGCCTCCTTAGCGGCGCGGATTTCTGGAGCGAAATTGAATTGATCGATGTGATGAATCCAAATACCGGCGCGCTGCTCGGCAGCATGCAATTCAACACGGGCGGCACCTTCATGGCGGGTACCAATGTGCCGGATATTCAGATCATGCCGGATCCTCCGGCGGGCCTGTATAGCACGCTCGATGTGTATCTGCACTTCCGGGAAATGATGAACAACATGCCCCGGGTGGAGGCGCGCATGGAAGGTGGATCAGTTCTGCAGCTGGCTTTGACCGGCGGACTGCCGGGTTATGATTTCCAAGCCAACTTGCCCTCAGCCTTGCACCAAACCCATCTCGAAGCCATCGAGGTCTTTGATTCTTACGGGAATTGGCTGGCTCGCAGAGACTTTGGTCCTGCGGCGGATGATGGGGCGCATATGTGGTTGAGTCCGGAGCCTCCGCAGATGAATATGCCCCTTATGGTCAATGTCGAGTTCTACCAGGATGTGTGGCAGCCGCCCAGAGTTTATGTGCGCTTTAGCGACGGCTCCATGCGGGATTTCGGTACTTCGGGCGCGATCCCGGGCCGCTACTTCCAGGCCAGTTTGGCGGCGGGGGATCTCATGTTGCCGATCGAGCGCATTGAAGTGCGGGATGGATTCGGCAATGTGGTTGCCGAAGAGTTCTTCGATGTGACGGAGGTGGCGGGCAGTGCTCATGTCGAGGTCATGACTTGGCCGGATCCGCCCATGCCGGGACAGGATCTCACACTTGAAATGACCTTTGACCAGATGCTCTATGGTTTGCCTCTGGCGCGGGCCAAGCTGCAAGACGGAAGCAGGATTGAGTCCGCCGCAACGGGCGCGGTCCCGGGCAATGTGTTCGTGTTCCATATTTCCGCTGCGGTGTTTACCAGTCCGATGCTGGAGGCCGAGGTCTTGGATTTCAACGGCAACTTTATTGCGGGCTGGCAGTTCAATGTTCCTGCAAGCACCGACAATCCAGTGATGATCAGCCTGGATCCTCCTCAGCCTGTGGTGACAGAGCCGGTTTATGTGAATATCCAAGCGACCCAGCAGCTCTATGATCCGATCAAGGTGATCTTCCGCTTTGACGGGGGGCCGGACAAGGTAAGGATTTCCACCGGAGCCCTGCCCAATACCTTCTTTAATGTCGTGTTGTTGGGAGAGGATCATCATTATCCGCTGCGCCGCATCGATATCGAAGACTATTTTGGCGGCTACTTGGGAGGCATGGATGTAACGAGCGCCGGCGGAGGGCCACTGGGTGACTATGATGTTCAGGTCCAAGTAAATCCGAATCCGCCGCAAGTGGCGATGCCTTTGAATATCAATCTGAACATCTATCCTTCTCCTCAGTTCCAGCCCAAGCTCATCTATGAATTTATGAACGGCAATACCCTGGAGCACTGGGCTCAGGGAGATATCTACGGGAATTATTTCTACGATTCGCTGAGCGCCGGGGATCATACAGATCAGCTCAGCTCCATCTGGGTCCACGATCCTAATGGCGTGGTTCTGGAGGAGCTCTATCTGGCGCCTCCCTCCTCGGTGACAGGCACGGTTTCGCTGAGCCGGAATCCTCCGCTCGTGGGCCAATCCCTGGTCATTAGTTTCCAGAGCAATCAGCCCTTGACTCAGTACCCCATGGTGGCCATTGACTATGCCAGCGGGAATGTGGCTGACTTCCCGATGGCCGGGACATTGGGCGGGACCTTCTTCAGCTATACTTTGGAAATTGTGCCTGAGTCGATGAGTTGGTTGGGGATTGAGGACGGGAATGGGCAGCTCATTCAGGGAGCGGAATTTGTGTGGGGAACGCAAACGTCACCGGTCCCGTTGCAGTCCATGAACTTCAGTCCCAGTCAACCTGTGACGAACACGGTTCTGGATGTGATGATGACGTTTGAGAGTCCCATCAGCTTCAATCCAAAGATCAAGTTCCTGTTTGGAAACGGGGGCGGGATGCAGGAGTATTGGACCAGCATGCCTCTGCCGAACCATCAGTTTTATTTGTCGCTTTCTGCTGCGAGCCATATGTATCCTTTGGAACGGGTCGAAGTATATGGACCGAATGATCTCTTTATCGACGCTCGTGATTTTGCCGACAGCAGCACGAATCTGACCGTGGATATTACGTTGAGCGATCCGACGCCGCAGTACAACATGCCGCTGGATGTGTACCTGCATTTCAACCAGCCGTTGAGTTT
>JAFGIU010000056.1 GCA_016929445.1 Candidatus Omnitrophota bacterium | reverse complement strand
TGGGCCCGCGCGCCAAGGCCCTGGATTTGGATCTGCGGCAGGTGAGTCTGGAGCAGCCCAACGGAAAGCCCGGGGTTTCAGACATCGACCTGCGTGTTTTGGGCGGCGCCTCGATTGCCTTGGTGGGGCCCACAGGTTCGGGCAAGAGCGCCCTGGCGCAGATGATGGCCGCGCAGATCCGGCCGGTCCGGGGAAGTGTTTGGCTCAACAAAAGGCCGCTTTCCAAATGGGGGGATGTTGAGCTCGGCGAGAAAGTGGGCTTTGTCCCTCAGTCCCTTGGCCGTGCTTCGGACAGGAGCACGGTGCGGGCTGTTATCCGCAAGTCGCTGGTAGGGCTGCGCTGGAGGGCACAGGCCGGCAACCAGCGCACGGATTGGGCTCTCAAGAAGCTGGGATTGGAGGCCTTGGCGCTGCGCCGCCTGGAGACGTTGAGTTATGGGGAGCGCCGCTTGGTGGCGGTGGCGAGCCTCTGGGCCCAGGAACCGGACCTGGCCATTGTGGATGAACCCACCGCAGGTCTGGATGTGCAAAACGCCGACCGGGTGCGCGAGGCCCTGGAAGACTTGAGCCGCCGGGGTTCGGCCCTCATCCTCATCAGCCACGATATTGCCTTTGCGCTCAAGCTCTGCGACCGGGTTTTGCTCATGAACCAGGGCCGCATCCGCTCGGACCGCAGTGTGGAGGCTTTGCAGGGCCGCCGCGGTCATGTGCCCAGCTCGCCTGCGGATCTGGAGCTCCTGCACTCGCTTTAAGAGGTAGGGTTGCTGTCATCCCCGTGAAAACGGGGATCTACTTGCTATTAGTGATTAAACTAGATTCCCGCTTGCGCGGGAATGACATCAAGTATTCCTGCTAGCTTGAGAGATTTGACGGCCGGACCGGCCAGCGGGGTTTGCTTGAGCTTCTGTTCCGGAATCCACTCCAGAGGCGGTTTCAGTCTCGCCTTTTTCACAATCTCAGCACAATAGAGTTTTCGGCGCGCGTGGTGGTGTGTGAAGGAATACCGTACTTCCCCGACCAGAGCTCCTGTGAGGGTTTGGGTCCCGCAGACCGCGCTGAAGTCGGGCTCTGCCGAATCCTGTGTCTCCACTTGAGGCAGGTCCCACAGGCCGGCCCAGAGCTGGCCCGGCGCGTTATAGCGCAATAGGATGCGCCCGTCCGCCCGGATCAGAGCGGCAGCATAGCGCATTTGCACGGTCTTGGGCCGGGGACGCGTAACCGGCAGTGCGGACTGGCGGCCGTGCTGTTTGGCTTTGCACAAGTTGGCCACAGGGCAAGACTCGCAGGCCGGATGGGCGGGTGTGCACACTGTGGCCCCCAGTTCCATCAGGCCTTGATTGAAATCTCCGGGGGCTTCCTTGGGTACCAGGCTTTGGGCCAAGGCCCAAATCTGTTTCTGCACAGAGGCCTTACTGACCTCGTCTTCAATGAGAGCCACGCGCGAGAGGACGCGGATCACATTCCCGTCCACCAGAGGCACGGGTTTTCCAAAGGCGATGCTCAGCACGGCTCCGGCTGTGTAGCGCCCGATGCCCGGCAAAGCCAGGACCTCTTCGTATGTACCGGGGATCTGCCCGTTGTGATCCCGGCAAATCTCCACCGCAGCCTTGTGAATATTGCGGGCCCGGCTGTAATAGCCCAAGCCTTCCCACTCCTTGAGCACCTCTTCCACCGGAGCGGCCGCAAGGTCCGAGAGTTGAGGAAATCGCCCCATCCAATGCGTGAAACGTTCGCGCACCGTGTCGACCTGGGTCTGTTGCAGCATGATCTCAGAGACCCACACGCGGTAGGGGTCCGTGTTTTCGCGCCAAGGGAGTTCGCGTTTGTGGGCTTGGTACCAGGTGAGGAGTTGGGACTGGAACTGGCCCGGATTCACTCGACTGACTGCTCGATCACCATGGGTAGGTCCGAGCCAATAGGTCCTTCGACCAGGGTCAAATCGTCATACCAGATGCCTGCGGCTTCTTCAGGCTCCTTGCCGTTCATGCTAACGCTCATGCGGTAAAGATTGACCCGGGCAATGCTATCGATTGAACGCGGAATGCGGACCCGGCTCACAAAGCGCCGGTACTTGCCGGTGAAGACTCCGAAAGGCGCGTCCAAAACCACTTGATTGCCCTCCAGATCCTGGCAGATGAGCACGGCATAGCCGGCTGCCTTGGCGTCGGATTTACCGTAACAGCTGAATGTGTAGACTTTCCCGGCCACTTCAAAGAGGTCCAAGGTGTAATTGGTGAAGCTGTAGCCCTCCTTCGCAAAGAGGGCTCTCTTTCCTGTATGCGCTTGATCCGAGAGTTCTGATTCGACGGTCAAGGTCCAGCCTTGGGGATCGCCGTACGGGTTATCCAACTCCACGCCGCCGTTGGGTGTCAGGGAATTGAACCGCGTTGCAACATGGCGTGCTTGCACGGGTGCAAAGGTGTCTTTGGACTCATTGTCGCCCACCTTGGACTCGACTACACAGCGCCACTCGGCAGCCTCCAGGTTCTCCCCGGGTTGTGGCTCGTCGGAGACAAAAATTTCATAGAGGTAGGCCCGGTTGTTGGGGAAGGTGGTCTTGATGCCGGAGATGCTTTGGCTGTTTCCTAAGTCCATTCTGAGGATTTGCGGGTAGGTACCCACGCCTGCGCGCCAGCGCGTGGAAGTGTCTCCGTCAAAGGCAAGAGCCGCCTCCTGGCCGCTCTCTGAAGAACTGGCCCAGTGAGCCTCTGCCGCCTGCGGCAACAAGAGGCCCGCAAGGACCATCATCATGATTCCTAGGGACTTAGACGCGCTTTGCAATGGGTACATAATTCCTCTCGGCATGTCCCGTGTAAATCTGGCGAGGGCGTCCGATACGCGTGTTCGGAGATTCCCGCATTTCTTTCCATTGGGCAACCCAGCCGGGGACCCGGCCGATGGCAAACATTACGGTAAACATGTCCGTCGGAATGCCGATGGCACGGTAAATGATCCCCGTATAGAAGTCCACATTGGGATAGAGCTTCCGCTCGATAAAGTAGTCGTCACTGAGGGCGGCCTCTTCCACCTGCTTAGCCAGATCGAGCAGCGGATCATTGATGCCCCTCTTGGCCAGGACCTTATCGGCCAGACTCTTGATCACCTTGGCTCGCGGGTCGTAGTTCTTGTAGATGCGGTGGCCAAAGCCCATCAAGCGAACAGAACTGTTCTTTTCTTTGACCTTTGCGACGTAGTCTTTCACCTTGATGCCCTCATCCTGGATATAGCGCAGCATCTCGATGACCTTCTGATTGGCACCGCCGTGCAGAGGCCCCCACAGGGCGAGGATGCCTGCGGCAATGGAGGCAAAAAGATTGGCCTGGCTGCTGCCCACGATTCGCACTGTAGAAGCTGAGCAATTTTGCTCGTGGTCGGCGTGCAGAATCAACAGGACGTCCAAAGCGCGCTCAATATCCGGATCGATTTGATAGTCGCCTGAGGGGGTTTGGAACATCATGTTAAGAAAGTTCGCGGCATACTTCAGCTTGGAACTGGGGTAGACAAAGGGGCGGCCGATTGACTTTTTATAGGAAAAGGCGGCCATGGTTCGCACCTTGGAAATGACGCGGGCCATTGAGGTATCCATCTGCTCCTGGGTCATATCCCATCTTCCGAGCTCCGGATAATAGGTGGAAAGAGAGCACACCATGCTCGAAAGGATCGCCATGGGATGCGCGCCGGCCGGGAAGCCGTCAAAAAAGTGCCTCATGTCCTCGTGGATCATGCAGTGCTCGGTGAGCGACGCGGAAAATGCTTCCATCTGGGAAGCAGTGGGCAGTTCTCCGTAGATGAGCAAATAAGCCACCTCCGAAAAGCGGGCGTTCTCAGCGAGCTGTTCGATCGGATAGCCGCGGTAACGCAGGATGCCTTTCTCACCATCAATAAATGTGACGGCGCTTTGGTCAATACCCGTGTTGCCGAAGCCCGGATCCATGGTGATGTATCCGGTCTGATTGCGGAGCGCTGTGATGTCTATGGCGTGCTCGTTCTCCGTGCCCGTGATAATGGGGAGATCGATTTGCTTATCGCCCAGATTGAGCTGAGCCGTTTTAGGGGTCGAAGTTGTTGCAGATGAACTCATTGTCTTCCTCCGTGCTTTTCGCCGCTTAATGAGCGTGAATAGGATTACATACAAAGGCCGGCCAAAAGACAAGTTTTCTTATCAGGGGGGCCGGCTACCATGGATGTTTCATGGAAACTCGGATTGGGGTCTACCGTGGAGAAGGTGACCTGCGTCATTGTAGCAAGCGGGGGCCTTTTTTGCTAGACTTGATGGAGTTCTTAGCTCTATGCGTATAACAGGCTCTAAATTAAAGAGATAGAAGAAATGCCGCCTTGTCCGGAAAAGCCCAAACTCCATTTTCGATCCGCAGGGCCGGGGGACAGCGCCCGGATTCTCAGGTGGTCCAATGAGCCCTCGACGCGCCGGGCCTCCTTTTCTTCGCATCAGATCACGGAAGAGGAGCACGCCCAGTGGTTTAAAAAGCGTCTGGCAGATGAGGATTCCAGGCTTTATGTGGCTGAGAGCGCTCAGGGACAGCACGTGGGCCTGGTGCGTTTTGTGCGCAGCGCTCCGGAGCACGCGGAAGTCGGGATTGTGCTGGATCCGGCTTTTAGGGGCAAGGGTCTGGGCGGGCCGCTGCTGCAGGGGGGTATTGAGAGGATGCGCGCGGATTGGGGGCCGCTGGAGATCCTGGCCGATATCAAGCCTGAGAACGCCGGCAGCTTGCGCTTGTTTGAGAAAGCGGGCTTTGTGCGGGTAGGGGAGTCTGAATACGCGGGCCAACCGTGCGTGCGGTATGTTTTGTCACCATAGTGTTGTGGTCATCCCCGCGTAGGCGGGGATCTACTCGTCTTGACCCCCTTTCCGTCACGGTATATGATCTAAATTTCCAACCCTCATACTGTCATCCCCGCGAAAGCGGGGATCCACTTGAGTAACTGATTTTATTCCTAGGTGCCGGGGTAGCTCAGTTGGTAGAGCGAGGGACTGAAAATCCCTGCGTCCCCTGTTCAATTCAGGGCCTCGGCACCATTTTGTTTCTGCGAAATCTGTAAGGCCCTGGCCCCTGGCATGGTCCTCCTGACGGGGGCCAGTGGTCAGGGCCTCGGCACCATTTTTCTCAATCCCCCATGACCCTAGAACGGAGATCAGGTAGAATACTTGGCAGCGAGATTCTTCCTTGTGGATCTGAATAGCTAAGCAGATTTGAACATGATAGGAGAAAGGCATGAAGTACCGGGTCCTTATCGAAATAGATGAAGATGGTGTGTTCGTCGCGCAGGTTCCTGCACTACCTGGCTGTGTGTCCCAGGGGCGCACAAGAAAAGAAGCCCTTATGAATGCTAAGGAAGCTGTGGCTGTCTATATGGAGAGTCTTAAGGCTCACGACGAACCCATTCCTCCCTCCATTGACGAAGAAGTCATTGAGGTAGGTTTGTGAGCCATTTGCCGCATCTTTCCGGGCAGGAGGTAATCGCAGCCCTTGTCAAGATTGGCTACACCAAGGATAGACAGAAGGGTAGCCACATTGTCCTGCGGCAAGATTTTTCGCCTTATCGTCGTATTGTCGTTCCGGATCATCGAGAGATTGCGAAAGGTACACTGCGAGCCATCATCAGACAAGCCGGCCTGACGGTCGATGTGTTCAAGGAACTTCTGTGAGTAGTCTTTCCGAAGGATGCCCGTCCGCGGAATTGCTCACGGTGTGCTTTGGGTGATCTGAATCTGTGGGTAGTTCCTGTGAGGTAGGTCTTGTGACCATTTTGTGACCATCCTTGGTCAAACTCCAGGGTACTCAGTGTAAACAATGTAGACTATGGAAAACCCGCAAGTGCTGTATCCGTAGCCTCTTATTTCGAAGTAACTCTCCTTCAACAAGTTACGAAAATAGGCCCCGGAGATTCAGGGCCTCGGCACTATTTTTCTCGTCATTGCGAGGAGCCGAAGGCGACGAAGCAATCTATGCGGAACAAAGATCACTTCACTGCGTTCACGATGACGTTTTCGCCCTCCGCACAGGTTGCTTCAGTCACCATGTTCCTTCGCAATCACAGACCCCGGGTGCCATTTTCATCTCTCCCTCTCAGGCTTTCCAAAATGAAAACGGCCCTTGCGGGCCGTTTTCTGGGGACTGTGGGGTTCTTGGGGGTAGGACTAGAGCTCGTATCCGGACTTAGCAGAGGAAGCGGTGTCTCCCGCGTCTGAGCTGTATCCGCCTCCGCTACTTCCTCCGCAGGCACTTGCCTCGATCGGTACAAGAGCGAAGGATCCGAACAGAAGTAGGAGTGCTGGAATTATCATCAAAGTTTTCATGGCTTGGTCTCCTTTCACGTGTTTGAGATGAGTATGCCCCCTCCCATGCTCCTGGACAACATCATTAGAATCTTCATATAATACCTATCACTTTTAGGTGGCGATTTTTCCCGTATTGACCGAGCTCGTGTATCTTGGAGTCAGCAATGGAGAAGACAAGAACCCTGGAAGCAGATCTCTTGATGCAGGCCTGTGATGCAAGCTCCTCTGCGATTACGGTTGCGGATGCCTCTGCCCCGGATATGCCCCTTATCTACGTCAATAAAACCTTTGAACAAATCACAGGGTACGAGGCCAAGGAAGTATTGGGTGTCAATTGCCGCTTTCTGCAGGGAAAGGATCGTGAACAGCCGGGTGTGCAAGAGATCGCCAAGGCGTTGCAGAGTGGCAAATCCTGCACGGTTCAATTGCGCAACTACCGCAAGGATGGAACGCCTTTTTGGAATGAGCTGAGTCTGGCCCCAGTCTTCGGCTCAAAAGGCGATCTGACTCACTACATCGGAGTGCAGACGGATATCACAAAGAGGGTTGAGGCTGAAACCGAACTCAACCGCCACCGGAATCACTTGGAGCGTCTTGTCGAGGAAAGAACCCGCAAGCTCGAAGAAAAAAACCTTGCTTTGCAGGAAATCCTGAGTCAGATCGAACTTGAAAAGAAGAAGATCAAAGACCAGGTGATCGAGAATGTGGATTCTGTTCTCATGCCCCTAATTCACAAGCTGAGATCCAAGCTGGATGCTCAAGATAAGAAATACACCGACGTTCTTCAGAAGAATTTGGAGGAGCTGACCTCCACCTTTGGCGCCAGCATTACGCGCAAGCTCTACAGCCTGACTCCCCGGGAAATTCACATCTGCAACATGATTCGCAGTGGCCTCAGCAGCAAGGACATGGCGCAGTTTTTCAATGTTTCCCTCTCCACCATCGAGAATCAGCGCAACACCATTCGCAAGAAGCTGGGAATCTCTAAGAAAAAGGCCAATCTAAGCTCCTATCTCCAGTCTCTGAGCGCGGATACTCCGCTACGATCTTTACATAACACCTAAGGGAGATAGGTGTTCTATAGTTGTTCAATTCGCGTTGGCAGGGTGTGCTTTGCATGCGATCATCAGTATCGCCAATGAAGGAGGGCGACATGAAGACGAACAACAAGAGATCAAGGGTATTCCAAATCTCAGTCACCGCAATTGCAGCAATCACATTAGGAGGGCTTCACATGAACCCTGTTCAGGCAGCTCAAACTGCGTACTCTTACAAGGTGTTGGACATTGAAGGAAAGCAAGTGGATTTGGCCCGGTATGCGGGCAAGGTTTGTTTGGTTGTAAACACAGCGTCGAAGTGTGGCTTCACACGCCAATATGCCTCTCTGGAAAAGCTCTACCAGCAGTTCCGGGATCAGGGCTTTGAGGTGCTGGCTTTTCCAGCCAATGATTTCGGGAATCAGGAACCCGGATCTGATGAAGAGATCAAGGGCTTTTGCAGCACAAGATTTGGAGTGAGCTTTCCGCTCTTTTCCAAGATCAGCGTGAAGGGAGATCAAATACACCCTCTCTATGCCCACCTGACCCAAAACTCCGAGTTCAAAGGAGCCATCAAGTGGAATTTCACCAAGTTCCTTGTTGATCAGGAGGGCCGGGTTGTGGGCCGGTTCAGTTCTATGAAGGATCCTTTGAGTAAGGAGGTGGTGGAAATGATAGAGGCACTCTTACAACAAGGACATGCCTAAGAAGGGCAGCAGGCTATGGATAAGAAGATTCTGATCACAGGGGCTACAGGATATGTGGGAGGGCGTCTTCTGGCCGAACTGGAGAAAGCGGGCAGCTCGATCCGCTGTATGGCACGGAGACCGGAGAATCTTAAGTCCCGGGCGGGTTCTCGAGTGGAAGTTGTACCCGGCGATGTCTTGAACCCCGACTCTCTCTTTTCTGCTCTAGAGGGCGTGCATACCGCCTATTACCTGGTTCATTCCATGGGCACATCCAAGGGATTTGAGGACTTGGACAGGCGGGGGGCCGGAAATTTCGCCAGTGTGGCTCAACGCTCAGGGCTCAAACGCATCATCTATTTGGGTGGCTTGGCTCCCTTGGAAAAAGATCTCTCGGCCCATTTGCGCAGCCGCCATGAGGTGGGTGAGATTTTGAGGAGTTCCGGAGTTCCGGTGATCGAGTTCCAGGCCTCCGTGGTCATCGGCTCCGGGAGTCTTTCCTTTGAGATGATCCGTTCCCTCGTGGAAAAGCTACCTGTGATGATCACCCCGCGGTGGGTTTCGAATCTTGCACAGCCCATATTTATCGGAGACTTGCTGGAATACCTGAAGATGGCTCTCGACAAGGAAGGTCTTGAGGGACAGGTTTTTCAGATTGGTGGTGCAGACAAAGTCTCTTACAGGGATTTGATGCTCGAGTACGCGCGACAGCGTGGGCTGCGGCGTCACCTAATTCGGGTGCCTGTTCTGAGCCCGAAATTGTCCAGCCTTTGGTTGGGTTTGGTCACGCCACTGTATGCCCGAGTGGGACGCAAGCTAATCGAGAGTATCGAGCACTCCACGGTTGTGAACGATGACCGGGCTCTTCAAATCTTTGGCATTCGCCCTTGTGGTCATGCGGACGCCATTGCCCGTGCGCTTGCCAGTGAGGACGCGGCTCTGGCGCAAACGCGCTGGTCGGATGCCTTGTCCTCTTCTGGGCCGGTGAAGGACTGGACAGGTGTACGATTCGGGAACCGTATTCTGGATAGCCGCATTGCAGAAACAGAGCTTTCATCTGAGCAGCTTTTTGGTGCAGTGAGGCGTATTGGGGGTGACACGGGTTGGTACTTTGCGGATTGGGTTTGGCATTTGCGCGGAGCTTTGGATGTCTTGGTGGGTGGAGTGGGACTGCGGCGTGGGCGACCCCATCCCGAAGAATTGCGTGTGGGAGATACGATTGATTGGTGGCGCGTGGAACAGTACGAGCCCGGAAAGCGATTGCGACTACAAGCTGAGATGAAGACTCCCGGGCGTGCGTGGCTGCAGTTTGAAGTGAAGCCAGAACTTGGAGGATCCAAGTTGCTTCAAACAGCCATTTTTGATCCTTTGGGATTGGGAGGAATCTTGTACTGGTACGCCCTGTACCCAATTCATTATTGGGTCTTTGGAGGGATGTTACGCTCTATTGTGGCAGCAGCGCGTCGTGCAGGAGGAACGGGAGGTCTTCGCAATGGATCCCAGTAAACAAAACGTTGCGGTTGTTGGAGGTGGAGTTGCAGGAATTGTGGCGGCTTATCTCTTGAGCCGTAAGCATTCGGTGACCCTCTACGAAAAGAACGACTACTTGGGGGGGCATACGAATACGGTGCAGTTGAAAAGGCATGGAGAGTCGAGTGTGCCGGTGGATACAGGTTTCATTGTCTTTAATGAAAAGACCTACCCGTTGTTTTGCCGCTTTTTAACCGAGCTCAATGTGGATTCGCGCCAGAGCGACATGTCTTTTAGTTTCTTCGATCAAGAATCAGGCTTCCACTATTCTTCTGATGTGCCGAACGGGCTCTTTGCTCAGAGAAGCAATCTGCTCAGTCCGCGCTTCTATAGAATGGTGAGTGAAATCCTGCGTTTCAACAAGAGGGCGCGCAAGGATCTGGTGGAAGGCAACCTGAACGGCTTGACGCTGGGCGAGTACCTGAATCGTCTGGGGCTGAGTGAGCTCTTTGTGCAAAGCTATGTTTTGGCCATGGGCGCTGCCATTTGGTCCTGCCCCACGGACCAGATGCGGGATTTTCCGGCCCAGGTCTTTGTGCGCTTTTTCGAGAACCACGGGCTTCTGAGCGTTACTCAGCAACCCAAATGGCGGACTGTAGTCGGAGGAAGCCAGTCCTATGTGCGGGCCTTCAAGGAAAGCTTTAGGGGCCAGATTCATGTTGGATCTGCGGCGCGGGCCGCAAAGCGCCAAGCGAATAAGATCCAGGTCCTGCTTGCCGACGGTGCCCGCAAGGAGCACGATTGCCTGGTAATGGCCACGCATGCGGATGAGGCCTTGGAACTCTTGAGCGATCCCTCTGAGGATGAGAAGCGTTTGCTCTCGAATTGGGAGTACTCCAAGAACGAAGTCCTTCTGCATACGGATATAAGCGCTATGCCGCCTACCCGCCGTGCCTGGACTTCGTGGAATTACGCTCAAGAAGACTCAGGCTCCGAAGAAGGAGCAGTCTCGGTGACCTATTACATGAACCGGTTGCAGGGCATAGAAGGACAGGACTATTTCGTGAGCCTGAACCGGCGCTCGCCCATTGCTTCGGAGAAGATCCTAAAAAGGATCCAGTACACGCACCCGGTGTATACCTTTGAGTCCATTGCCTCTCAGGACGGGATCCGTCGACTTAACGGGCAGAGAAACACCTATTTCTGTGGAAGCTACCTCGGTTATGGATTTCATGAGGACGCGGTAAGTTCCGCAGTGGACGTGGCCCGGCATTTTGGAGAAGCGCTATGAAATCCAGGATTTACACAGGGCATATATTCCATCAAAGGAAGTATCCTGCGGAGCATTCTTTCAAGTACCCGGTATATTTCTTTGCCCTGGACGTGGATGAACTCCAGGAGCTAGACCGGCATGTTAAGGGCTTTGGGTACAATCGTTTCAATGCCCTCTCTGTTAAGTCTGAGGATTACATGCGGCTCTATAAGGGGACTCCCTGGGATAAGATTCGAGAAGCCTTTTCCCACAATGGGACTTTGCCTTTGATTCGACGCGTGGAGCTGCTGACCATGCCCAGAATAGCGGGCTATGCTTTCAGACCGGTGAGTTTCTTTCTCTGCTATGGCTCCCGGGGTGAACTTGTGGCTGCAGTGGCGGATGTCAATAACACCTTTGCAGAGAATCACCTTTACCGTCTGGAGCATCCAAAGCAATCGGAGAAGTCCGGAGCCGTTTGTTTCGAAGCATCCAAGGAATTCCATGTCAGTCCTTTTTACGATATGCAGGGAGACTATGAGTTTAGATTTAGTCAATTAGGAGAAGGCTTGGATATCCGGATCGATCTCTATAGGGAAGGCCGTCTCGAATTCCAATCCAAGCTGTGGGGACGAGCCCTACCGCTCAATACTCCCAATCTTATACGGTCTGCGATGCGCTACTCTTTGAGTGTAGTGCTGGCTTTTCCGTGGATTTGCTGGGAGGCGGCTAAGCTCCATTTTCGAAAAAAGCTACAAGTCTTTAAGAAACCTGTTCCGGCTTCCGAGATGACCAGTCAATATCCTCTGCGTGGATTGCTGAACAAGTGGCGGATGAGTCTTATGCTGGGTTTGCTTTCCCGCATTGATGAAGGACAGATCAGAGTGACCCTACCCGATGGGACAGAGAAAGACCTTGGAGATCCAGAGTCCGGGGTACGAGCCAACTTGAGGATTCGAGACTGGGCCTTCTTCAAGAGAGTGTTGCGGGATGGGGATGTGGGTTTTGGTGAGACCTACACCGAGGGGATTTGGGACACGGAAGATCTCACAGCACTGTTGCGGATTCTGCTCCGGAACCTCCCGTCCTTGGAGGCGCCGCTGAGGCGTTTCTCTTGGCTGGGCCGCTTGCGCAACCGTCTTCTCCACATGTTGAGGCCCAATAGCTTGCAGGGGAGCTCTCAAAACATCCGCGAACACTACGACCTGAGCAACGACTTCTTCCGCTTATTTCTGGATCCTTCCATGATGTATTCTTGCGCCTATTTTGCCCAGGGGAGTGAGCCTCTGGAAGAGGCTCAGCAGGCCAAAATTTCCAAGATTCTCGATAAGGCGCAGCTGACGGATTCGCACCATGTGTTGGAGATCGGTTGCGGTTGGGGCAGCTTTGCAATCGAAGCGGTCAAGCGTACGGGTTGCCGGGTGACCGCCGTGACGATTTCCCAGGAGCAATTCGATTGGGCTTGCCGTCGCGTGGCCGAGGAAGGATTGGAATCTCGTATCGAGGTGGTGCTTTGCGATTACCGGCAGCTCGAGGGAAAGTACGATCGTATTGTGTCTATTGAGATGCTCGAGGCCGTGGGGCACGAGTACTTGGGGGCCTTTTTCAAGACCTGTGATGCCTTACTCAAGCCGGACGGCTGGGCCGTGTTTCAGGTCATCACGATGCCGGATGAACGCTACGAAGACTATCGCGCGAGCAGCGATTGGATTCAGAAGCACATTTTCCCTGGCGGCCATCTGCCGAGTTTGGGAGCGATATCCGAGGCCCTCGCGCGCGAGACAAGCCTGCGCATCGGTGAGGTGGAGAATATTGGTTTGCACTATGCCCCAACCTTAGCCCGGTGGAGGCAGCGTCTACTTAACCGCCGCGAAGAGGTTAGGAACCTGGGCTTTGACGAGAACTTCCTGCGCAAGTGGGTCTACTACTTCGCCTATTGTGAAGCGGGTTTTGCCGAAGCTTTCTTGAACACACTGCATCTTGTGCTGCGCCGTAAGGAGGCACGGCCGGCGCACAGCCCCTCAGGAGTTGCCGATGAATGCAACTAGTGTAGCCTTAGATCCCATTGATTACCGCGGAGCGGTTCCTTTCTTTTTGTTGCACCTGGCGTGTCTCGCAGTCTTTTGGGTTGGGGTGAGTCCCGTGGCCCTGGGAGTCTTTCTTGCGACTTTGGTCCTGCGGATGTTCGGGCTCACTGCCGGATACCATCGCTATTTTTCTCATCGTTCGTATAAGACAAGCCGTGCCTTTCAAATGGTACTGGCGCTCCTGGGTGTTGCCTCTCTGCAAATGGGTCCGCTTTGGTGGGCCGCGCACCACCGCCACCATCATCGTAATGCGGATACAGATCAGGATATTCATTCTCCCAAGGAGGGTTTCTGGTGGTCTCACATGGGTTGGATTGTGAGGCGCCGATTCTATCCCGAAAATATCGAGAGCCGTGTGCCGGATTTGGCCAAGTTTTCAGAACTTGTGTGGCTCAATCGTCATCCCTATGCGGTTCCGCTGGCCTTGGCCGCGCTGTTGTTTGCTTTCGGTGTCTTTCTGGAAGCAACCCGCCCTGAACTCGGGACGAATGGGGCCCAGCTACTGATCTGGGGTTTTGTGCTGAGTACAATTGTTCTGTATCACTGTACTTTCATGGTCAATTCAGTGGCCCATATCTTTGGCAGCCGGCGCTTTGATACACCGGACCTGAGCCGGAACAACCTTTGGGTCGCACTGCTGACCATGGGCGAAGGCTGGCACAACAACCACCACCGTTACCCAGGTTCCGAGCGCCAGGGTTTTTACTGGTGGGAGATCGATTTGACGCACACCATCTTAAAAGGGCTTTCCTGGATGCGCATTGTTTGGGATTTGCGTAGCCCGCCCAAAGGGATCCTGGCGAGCTTGATGGTGTTGTTTTTGGTCAGTTTGTCTCTGGGATTGGCTCCGGCTTTTGCAGGGGCCGGGTTGCCGCTACGAGGGGAGGGTACTTTAAAATTTCTCGGTATGCAGGTCTACACCGCAGCCCTGTATACCGGAGAGACGGAGCAAGGAGAGGATATCTTGGCTGCGATCCCAAAGGTGTTGAGTATTCGCTATCACCGGGCCATTGACCGCCATGTCATTGTTAATGCGGCGCAGAAAAACTTGAAGAGTAATCCGGCCGTAGATTTTAACTCCATTGCAGCGCGTGTGGAACAGATGGCTGCCTGCTATGAATCGGTTCAAAAAGGGGATGTGTATGAGCTGGAGTATGCGCCCGGGCGGGGTACCCGGCTGCTCTTGAATGGAGATCTGAAGACAGAGATTCCCGGGGATGATTTTGCGGCCGCTTACTTTGGAATATGGCTTGGCGAGCGTCCTATCCACCCTAAACTCAGAGAACAGCTGTTGGGTCGTGGCAGGAGAATGAACGGATGATCTGGGAACTCTTGGGTGCAGGGTTTCTTCTCGCCTTTGGGTTGATGTCTGTGATTTGGTACATCTCCTACAGGCAGAAAAATGCCGGTATCGTGGATGGGGTGTGGAGTTTAAGCATCGCGCTCATTACCTGGATGTACGCGCTGACCGGAGACGGAGATCCAATGCGCCGTTTGTTGATCGCGGGCCTGATTGGGTTTTGGGGTCTTCGTTTGGCTGCCTTTCTCTACTGGACGCGCATCCGCGGCAAACACGAAGAAGATCCGCGCTATACGCAATTGCGGGATAAATGGGGTAAGAAGGCTGAACTCCGGATGTTTCTGTTCTTTCAATTTCAGGGTCTGGCAGCTTTGCTTTTCAGTTTGCCTGCGCTTCTGATGAGCGTGGACCCCAGGGCGGGTTGCGGTGCCTTGGAGATTTTGGGGATAGGGGTCTGGGCCGTTGCACTTTTCGGCGAGACCCTGGCGGATTTTCAGCTTCACAGATTCAAGAAAGATCCGGCCAATCGCGGTCAAGTCTGCCGGGCGGGGCTATGGAACTATAGCCGGCATCCGAATTATTTCTTCGAATGGTTGATTTGGGTGGCTGTGTCCCTAGCGGCACTCCCTTCTCCTTATGGTTGGGTTGCATTGGTTTGCCCGGTTGCGATGTTGCACTTCCTCTTTAATGTGACTGGGATTCCGGCGACCGAGGCCCAGGCCCTCAAGACCAAGGGCGAGGGCTATCGGCAGTATCAGCGGAGCACGAGCCCCTTTGTGCCCTGGTTCAAGAAGAAAGGAGTGTCTTGAGATGCCTCTCTATGAAGAATTAATTGCACGTGAATTGATTCCGGATTGTGTCTTGCGTCCGGCCATCCGTCATTTGAATGCGCGCAAGCTGCGTGTCGAAGCATTGGGTGGAAAAGCCGTCCAACGTCGCCGTTTGGAGGACCTGCTTGAGGAGCTGCGTTCTTCGCCCATCGCCCTCAATACCCAGGAGGCAAATACTCAGCATTACGAGGTGCCGCCGGCATTTTACGAAAAGGTTTTGGGCAAGCGGCTCAAGTATAGCGGGGGTTTGTGGCCTGAGGGTGTTGACACCTTGGATGAATCCGAGGAGAAGATGCTGGCGCTTACGGCGGAGCGTGCAGAATTGACTAATGGCCAGCAAGTGCTGGAATTGGGATGCGGTTGGGGTTCCTTGACCTTGTATGTGGCCGGTCGCTTTCCGGAGTCTACGGTGGTTGGGGTGAGTAATTCCCGGTACCAAAAGGCCTATATAGAGGAGAAAGCCGAGCGCCTGGGCCTGGGCAATGTGCAGGTGATATGTGCGGACATGAATGAGTTTGGCACCCAAGAGCGATTTGATCGTGTGCTATCCGTAGAAATGTTCGAACACATGCGCAATTATCAGGAGCTCCTGGCTCGTATTTCCGGATGGCTTAAACCCAATGGGAAGCTCTTTGTGCATATGTTTACCCATCGCAGCTTTGCTTATCCCTTTGTAGACGAGGGTGCGAGTGATTGGATGGCGCGCGAGTTTTTCACAGGAGGGCTTATGCCCTCGGAAGATCTTCTGAGTTATTTTCAGAAGGATTTAAAACTACAGCGCCAGTGGCGTGTGAGCGGAACGCACTACCATCGAACATGTGAGGCGTGGTTGAAGAATCAAGACAAGAACCGCAAAGAGATCCTGGAGATTTTTGCCAAGACCTACGGGCCGGAAGAGGCCCGGAAGCGTTTTTCTTTCTGGCGAGTCTTTTTTATGGCCTGTGCTGAGCTCTTTGGCCATGCGGGAGGAAGGGAATGGGGAGTGAGTCATTATCTTTTTGAAAAGCACGGGACACAAGAGGAAGGTTCAGATGCTTCCCGAATTAAGTAGCAGCCGTAAATCGGCATGGGTTGTGCTGGGCTGGGTCGGTTTGTGTCCGGCAGTCGGGGCTCTCAGCAGCCGCTTCGAGCCGGGTGTGTGGTGCGAGACATTGGTTCGCCCTGCGTTTACGCCTCCGGACGCAGTCTTTCCCGTTGGTTGGAGTATTCTCTACCGAATGATGGGATTGGCGGCTGCGTTGATTTGGCAGCAAGAGTCCAGCCGGATGAGAACACCGGGGCTTCGCCGCATTGCTGAATGCTTCCTTCTTTTGGCTCAACCGTTAAAGTCACTCGTATTCAGGAAACACGTGTAATGGAAAAGAAAGCCATTCTGTGGTTCCGAAAAGACTTGAGGCTAAGGGACAACACAGCTCTCGAAGAGGCCTTAGCGAGAAAGAGAAAAATTATTCCGCTCTTTATCTGGGATCCGGACTCCGAAGGGGGATGGGCGCCCGGGGCCGCAAGCCGTTGGTGGCTTCATCAATCCTTGTCTGCATTGGCCGCTGATCTCGAAAAGAAGGGCGCGCCTCTCGTCGTGCGCTCGGGCAGCACCTTGGAGATATTGAAGCAAGTCTTTCAGGAAAGCTCAGCCGATCTATTGGTTGGGCACCGCCGTTACGAGCCGGCGGCCAGAAAAGTGGAGGAGGACATCCAACTCAGCTTCCGTGACTCCGGTGTGGAGGTCCGGCTCTTGAGCGGGAGCTTGCTCAATGAACCGGATGAGTTCCTCAACCAGGCGGGCAAGCCTTACCAGGTGTTCACGCCTTTCTGGAAAGTCCTCCACGCTCTGCCCTGGGTATTCGATTCGCATGGGGTGCCTGCGCGAATACCCGTACCGCAGAACTATCCGGCCGGAGAATCCTTATCTGCTTTGGATTTATTGCCGCTTCCGGATTGGACCGGCGGAATGAAAGAGGCTTGGCAGCCGGGTGAAAAGGGCGCCTGGCAAAGGCTGAAGAAGTTTCTCGACGAGCCGGCCTTAAGTTATGCCGGTGACCGGGACCGTCCTGACTTGGAAGGCACTTCTGCATTGTCTGCCCATTTGACTTGGGGAGAGATCAGCCCGCATCGAGTGCGGCACGAGCTGATTAGAAAATCCCAAGGCCAGACACCCAAGGCCCAAGCCAGTCTTTCGGCACATTTGCGGCAGTTGGGTTGGCGCGAATTTGCTCATCATCTCCTGTATCATTTTCCGGACACGCCCTCGCAGCCGTTAAAGCCGGAGTTCAGGCGTTTCCCTTGGCGGAAGGGCGCGGAGAATTTGCGGGCTTGGCAGCGGGGCCGAACGGGTTATCCGATTGTCGACGCTGGAATGCGGCAGCTTTGGGAAAGCGGATGGATGCATAACAGAGTGAGAATGGTGACGGCATCCTTCTTAGTAAAGGATCTTCTGCTTCCCTGGCAAGAGGGGGCGCGCTGGTTCTGGGACACCTTGGTCGATGCAGACCTTGCCAACAATACGTTGGGCTGGCAGTGGGTGGCTGGTTGCGGTGCGGACGCGGCTCCCTATTTCCGGATCTTCAACCCAGTCATTCAAGGGGAGAAATTCGACCCTTACGGGAATTATGTGCGCCGGTGGATTCCCGAGCTGGGTGAAATGCCGGCCAAGTGGCTTCACCGGCCATGGGAAGCGCCGGCCGATGAGCTCAGCGCTGCGCGAGTGGATTTTGGCAAAAACTACCCCAATCCGGTGATTGACCATTCCCAGGCTAGAGACCGGGCCCTGGGAGCTCTCGACAAGATGAAGGAGCGAGTAGGCTGAATTCGTGGTGCAGACTCTTATTCCGAACCAACTCTCCTTCAGCAGGTCATGAGTTCGATGAACTTGCGGACTGCAGACTTTTGACGGGTGTGCTTGCGGTGGATCAGAGCGAGCGGCCATTCGAGAAAGGTTTCCATAAACTTGACGCTGCTCAGCTCGCCTGAGCGGATCTCGCCCTGGACTGCAGTCTTGGGGACGATCGAGACTCCCAGGCCGGTGGCAACAGCCTTTTTCACAACCTCGACATTGTTGAAGGTATACGCGATGTGGACTCGAACCCCAGCATCGGAGAATATTTTGTCAAATACCTGACGGATGGGGAGTTCCTCCGATGCGGCAATAAAGGGCTCATTTCCCAATTTGCGAAGGCTGATTTGCTTGAGCTTGGCCCATGGATGATTCGGAGGGGTGATCATGACCAGGGGTTCGGAATGAAAGGGCACAATCTGAATCCCGGCGTGTTGCCTGGGGAAGTCCACCACACCCAAGTCCAAACGGTTTTGCAGCACTCCCTCATAGATTTCCGGAGAAAGCAGGTACTTCAGCCGCAGCGTTGTCTGCGGGTATTTTTTCGCAAATTCTGCTGTATACGGCAAGAGAAGGTGTAAGCCTGCTGTGTAGATGGAGCCTAAACGCAGCGTTCCCCGGATCTCGTCCTGCGGCTGTTTGAGGAGGGTCTGTAATTCCTCAAACTCGTCAACGATATTGCGAGCCTTTCCATATACGAGCTTGCCGTAGTCGGTCAACCGGAGCTTGCGGTATCCCCTTTCAACGAGCTGCACCCCGAGCTTTGTCTCCAGCGACTTAAGGTGGTGGCTGATCGCCGATTGGGTCAGAAAGTTCTTTTCCGCGGTTTCCGTGAAGCTCTGAGTCTCAATCAGGTCACAGAGAATCTGAAACGAATGGATCATTATGAAATAGCCTCATGATTAATCAAACGTTATTCATTTGAATCATAGTCGTGCATGTGCGAGATTGCAAGCAAAGATCAATGAGGAAGTCACACACATTGCGTATTAGAACATTTATGAATAGTCACACTGATGAAAGGCCTGACTGGATATGGAATGGAACGCCATAAAGGGGTTGTCGATCGGAGGCATTACTTTTGTTGTGGGGTTCATAGTGGCCATGTCTCTTGCGTATCCGCCTGTCAGTTTAGAGTCCGCTGAAGATGTTATCCGCAACAGCAGGAGTCTTGACTACGAGCGTTCGCAAAGAGGGTACTTGATTGCAGAGGCAGGACATTTCCTGAGGAAGGGGGATCATCCTGAGGCGGTCAAGATAGCGCGCCACATCCTGGAGGAATTAGACAAGGAAGATGAAGTGGCGCGGAGGATTCTAAGAGAGGCAATCACAGGAGCCAAAAGTCCTGGATTCCAGGAGGGAGGTATTTGAATGAGTTTTATACCACTAGCTCAATTGCTGGATAGCCCAGTTTACTCGATCTCGGAGGGAAAGGTTTTGGGACGTGTGGTCCAATCCGCTGTGGAGGCTGATCCCGGCCGAGTCAGCGCCCTGTTGGTGGATGATATGAAGGCCGAGGAGGCGCTGATCCGGGTGGAGGACATTGAGACATTCGGTATCGATGCGCTGATGATCCGTTCCGAAGAGAACTTGACTAAGCCCGTTCCTTGGTCCGAAGTGGATCAAGATCTTGAGCTGGGGGGACGGATCAATGGAGTGCCGGTATTGAGCAAAAGCGGCGAAAGATTGGATTTGGTGGTAATTTCTTTCTTTTTCCGTCCTGGGAGCGGAGAGATCACACACTTTGAGGTCTCTGGTGGACTGCTCAGAGACATGCTGGAGGGTAAGGGTCTGCTGCCTCGTGAAGGGGTTATATCCATCGGACCGGATGCGCTCATTGTTACGGAGGATGCACAGACTATTGTGGAGACTATCAAGGCAGGCCCAAGCCTCATCGATTCGGCCAAGAGGCTTAAACAACAAGTGGGCAGGGTGTTTGAGGATGTGAAGTAAACCGTGTGAGCGACCGGAGCCTGCGGCAGAGAGTTGAAGACATGCTCCGGTCACATGCCAGGCTTTGTTAGACGAGAATCAAGATAGAGTTCAGGGGTAGGCTCTCCTTCGGGAAAGATTTCTGCCGAATTCCAGTTATAGTTACTTTTCGATCTATTTGTTAATTAGGGGTTGACAATAAGGTCTCCGTAGGTTACATTTATCCAGGAGAGGCGGGATATGAAGATAGTCGGCATACAGATGAAGAGGCTGCGGCGGGAAAGACAAATTACCTTACGTGAACTGGCGCATAAGGTTGGGGTTAGTGCCAGCTTTTTGTCCCAGGTCGAGCAAGGCAAGACCTCCCCCTCTTTGGTCACGCTCAAGAAGGTGGCGGATCATCTTCAAACCACAGTGGGGAATCTGGTGGGCGAGCAGCATAAGGTCCTGGATGATCCTGTGGTAAGGGAAGCGGATCGGGATGCGATCAGGGATATCGGGAGTGACATCAAGATGTTTGTGCTCTCGAACCCGGGGCCAACAAAGCAAATGCAACCGCTCTTGTTTGAACTGGAGCGGGAAGCAAGCTCCGGTACGGATGTGTACACCCATTACGGGCAGGAGTTTGTACTGGTCTTGAAGGGGAGTCTGGAACTCAATCTGGAGGATAAGACCTATCAGTTGAAGAAGGGGGACAGCATCTATTTCAATTCGCACACGCCTCATTCTTTTAGAAATATCCACCAGGGGAAGACCGAGGCGCTGTGGGTGGTAACACCTCCGACCTTTTAGGAAGATGCGGTTTTTTTTGGACCGGATGTTAAGTATTAGTACATACTGTAAAGTATTTAAAAACAGTGTGCCGGAAAACCGGCGGATGGGCCTAACTACAACAGGAGGCAGGGCATGAAAAGCAATATCAAGTCGGCCAATAGAGTGCAAGTCCTGGGCGAGCACCAAGACGCCTGCACAAGAATCGTGGATTCAATGAGAAGTGGTGTGTATGCGACGGATACAGAGGGCAATATCCTGTTCGCGAATCAGGCGCTGGCAGAGATGTTCCGGTATCAGGACAGCGATGAGCTTGTGGGTCGTAATCTGGCCAAGGAGCTGTACGAGAATCCAGGGGACCGGACCGTCTTTTTGAAAGCCCTGAATGAGAAGGGTGCTGTTTGTGACTATGAGGTGCGGATGCAGCGCAAGGATGGCACCCGGGTCGTGGTTTCAGCCAGAAGTAACTTGTTGCTGGATAAGAACGGCGAAGTCATGGGTGTGGAGGGCGTTCTGAATGATATTAGTGAACAGATCCGCCAGAGCCGGTTAGGCACCTCTGCGGGAGAAACTCCCAAAGCATCCCAGGACAAATTCGAAACCTTGATGAAGGATTCATTGACGCAGGTATACAGCTATGAGTTCTTCAGAAAGCAGTTAGGCATAGAGATAAACCGCATCAACGATGTGTTCAGCTCTATGTGCCTGATGATGATCGATATCGACTCCTTCCACCGTTACAACAACGAGTTCGGAAGAGACGGCGGAGACAAGCTGCTTGGATCAATCGGTCAGTTGCTCAACCAGAAATCCCGGCCGCGTGATTTGGTGGGCCGGATTGCCCGGGACCAGTTCCTGGTAATGCTTCCTGCCACAAAGAGGGATGACGCATTCGATCTGGCTCAGCAACTGAAGGCAGAGATTTCCGGCATGGAGGCAAAAGAATCGGTCACCTGCAGCATCGGCGTATCCCAGTATGCGATGGGGATGACTCAGGAGGAGTTGTTCCTGCAGGCCAACATGGCGCTCTGCATGGCGAAAGAGACCGGGAAGAATGACGTGTGTTTCTATGGATAAACAGAATATCGAGAAAGAAGTGAGGCAAAGAAAAATGGACAACAGCGTGCTGGAAAGAGTACGGGAACAGGCAAAGGCCAGACCCAAAAGAATTGTGTTCCCGGAGGCATGGGATGAAAGAGTTGTTGTGGCGGCAAAGCAGGTGCAGGAAATGGGAATTGCAGAACCGATTATGCTGCACAGAGATGATATCGATACCTTTGAGAGGGAGATATACGCGAACTTTCTCTGTGAGAAGAAGAGGAATCTGACCTATGAGAAAAGCCGCGAGTTGATGGAAAGCAATCTGTTCTTTGCTGCGATGATGGTGCGTCTGGGCCTTGCGGATGGGATGGTTGCTGGAGCCGCGTCTTCTACGGCGGACGTGATGCGTGCGGTTATTTACTGCATGGATGTAGATGAGCGCGTCGGTCTCATTACCAGTTGCTTTCTGATGGCTGTCCCGGGTTGTTCCGCAGGGGAAGGCGGACTCATTGTTTTTGCGGATTGCGGGGTTATTCCTTCTCCGACAAGCGAGCAACTGGCGAAAATCGCATTGGCGAGCGCATTCTTTATGGAGGAGGCTCTCGATATCCCTCCACGCGTTGCAATGTTGAGCTACTCCTCCAAAGGCAGCGCCAACCATGAGGATGTGACCAAAGTTAAGGATGCGGTGCAGATCGCGCAAGAAATGGGATATGGGATTCCCATTGACGGCGAAATGCAGGTGGACAGCGCTATTGTTCCTGAGATTGCAGCAAAAAAAATGGGGGACAGTCCGGTTGCGGGCCTGGCAAACGTGTTGGTTTTTCCTGATCTGAATTCGGGAAATATCGGCTACAAACTTACCGAGAGACTTGCCGGAGCCCGCGCTATAGGGCCGATTATCTTGGGCACTGTGCAGCCCTGCAGTGATTTATCCCGTGGGTGCAGTGTTGAGGATATTGTTGACTGTACTGCGTTTACGGTCATGAGGGCTCAGAGCCGGGAGAAAAAGAAACCTCTAATCAACATGGAAAAATACTATGCGAATACTCGTCTTTAACGGAGGAAG